>BNWK01000064.1 GCA_025998775.1 Alphaproteobacteria bacterium
CAATGGCGAAGACGAACAGCTTGCGTTATAAAGGAGTCTCTATAAAAAAACTAAGAAAAATGGCTGGCTGGAATGACTCAGTACTTGCTGATGTTCTTGCGCAAATTTTTTCATGAGGCCGCCCTGGATTGCGATAAGCCCTATCTTTTAAATTAATAAAAAAAGTGTTAATATAACCGACAATGAATTTAGGAGAAAAAGATGGAAAGCGAAGAATTTGAGGAAGGGCAGTTTGTTGTGTATCCCGCTCACGGTGTTGGCGTTATAAAGGGAATAGAAACGCAAAACATTTCCGGTTCAGAGTTGAAAGTTATGGTCATTTCTTTCGATAAGGACAAGATGGTGGTTCGTCTGCCTATAAACAAGTATACGGCCAAGAAGGTTCGGAAATTGTGTACCCATGATGAAATGACGGCGGCTATCGATTGTCTGCGTGCTCCCACAAAAGCTAAGAAAACAATGTGGAGCCGCCGCGCTCAGGAATATGAATCGAAAATTAATTCCGGCGATCCCATCTCCATAGCGCAGGTCGTAAGAGATCTGCATAGGTCTGCTTCCCAGCCGGAACATTCATACAGCGAGCGTCAGATATATCAGGAAGCTCTTTGCCGGCTAATGAGAGAGTATGCCGCAGTGGAGCACATCGACGAAGATCAGGCCATGAAAAACCTAGAGAAGGTTTTGGCTGCCTGATGGCTTTTTCCGCACTTCGCGGTAGAATACCAAAAAGAATCCTGCCGGTGGCATTCTATGGTTTTCTTCTGAGTGTTTCTACCCAGATGCTGTACTCGCATTTGGCTTTATTTCTGAAGTTCAATCTTAATGCAACGGAATCCCAAATAGGGGGGATCGATGGATTCGTCGAATTTCTGTCCTATATAGTTCGGATATTTCCGGGGATGATTAGCGATTGCATATGTAATAGAAAACTTTTTCTGATGATTGGATGTGCCATTGTCTGTCTCATAAAACCTGTTTTTTCGTTTGCAAGTTCAGTGGCAGGAGTTTTTGCTGCGGAGATATTGGAACGGGTAGGAACCGGTATTCAGGCAAGTCCGCGGGACGCGCTTCTGGCAGATCTGAGTGAAAAAAATAAACTTGGAGAATCGTTTGGATTTGCAAAATCAATGAAAACCATGGGAGCGCTTGTAGGAGCGCCAATTGCTCTGGCTATTATGTATTTCTCCAATGGAAATTACGCACTTCTTTTTTCTTTGGCTTCGATTCCGGCATTGATCGCTTTCTTCTTCCTTGTGGTTGCACCACTGGCGTTTACTGCTTCGTTTCCTGTTGAAATGTATGCGAGATGTAATTTCAATGCTGAAACTGCTTCAGTAGGAGAAAGCGGGTCCAGCGGCACGCTGGCGGCATACATTTCAAGCTGCGGCGAAGCCATTAATGCCAGTGGTGCAACCACCGTGATGGTGGTGATGATATTTGCATTTTTTTGTGAATTGGGACATTTCGGAGAGGCGCTCATGACTCTAAGAGCTAGCAAGATCGTTTCTCCTTCTTTTGCCGGTATAACATCTGCTTTTATGGGAATAGGCCAGATAACCTTCTTATATCCAATTGGAGTGCTATCAGATAGATTCGGAAAGCTCTTCCTAATAAGAATTTGTCTTTTTTTTGCAGGCGTATTTTATGCTTTGATTGCAACTTTAAATAATGGTTTCCTTTTTTTCGTCTCGGTTGTAGTGTTGTGCGGGCAACACGCCTCAATTCAGGCGATTTTTCTATCTGTGATAAGTGAGCATGTAAGTCCGAGATTGCGTGGAACAGCCATAGGGATATTCTATTGCGTCATCGGACTATCCTACATGCTATCTTCTGAAATTTGTGGATTAATCTGCGAATATTTCGGATATGAAACGGCGTTTTTGTATAGTTCGACGGTGTGCATGTTATGTTTATTTGTTGGTTTTTCGAAAAGATTATGTGGAAATTTTGTACAATCAAAATAGCGTAAAATATTCTCGATATACCTATTGCAGATTGCTCAAATTTTTAGTAAAACCGTAAATGGAATATATATCTACGGTTGATGTTTATTATTTTTCAGTTGAAAACATCAAAAAAAAATATAGATATATTTCTGTGTTTAATGCTTCATGTTTTCATGATAGCCTATAAATGTAGGTTTTTGTGTCTTCATGTCATGTTTTTACGTGTGAAGCATGTGTTGTTTTGGTTTTTTGATAGGTTTATTATGTCCTCTGATTATGGCGTTGATAAAATGAAAAATTCGTCTAAAGATTTAGATGTTTATATAGGAAGTAAGATAAAGTTTCGAAGGTCTATGCTGAGCATAAGTCAAGATAAGCTTGGTTCTCATCTTGGTGTAACATTTCAGCAAATTCAGAAATATGAGAAGGGTAGCAATCGTGTCAGTGCTAGTATGCTGTATCATATTGCTGATTTTCTCGATGTAAACATAGCGTATTTTACGGATGGTTTTGAAAATGCTACCAAGGCGTTGCATGAAGATAGCTCTAATGCGTATGACGTTGATGTGAGTAAGAAAAAAGAGTCGATAGATCTTCTGAAAGCATATTACAAGATTACTAATCCAGTTGTAAGAAGGAAGGTCTTGGATCTCGTGAAGGCTTTTCCTACTACGATGGAGTAGCGCTCTTACAGCGTGAGCGGTGGTTGTACCGCTAGCGCCAGCGTAACGCTGGCCCCAGTTGATAAAATTCTTTTTCCCGCGGAAAAGTCCAAAATATCGTGCTCACATTTAATGATCTCCCGGCTTTGTGCCGGGGCATTATGACTATTTTTTTGTTTTTGAGCTTGCTTTTTCTTTCAAAAACGCGAACAATGGATTGGCTAACCATTTGAAAGATAAGAGTAATAGCAGGTTGCGAAAAAGATCAATTATGCAGCGGTCTCTTTAATTCTTTGTAAAAATCATCAACAAAGCAGAACAATTCGGCAATGTCATGTCTCATGGCTAAAAACCTTCTTAATTTAGTTCAAGTAGACTTTAGTCTTCTTTCCTTCGTTTTTAAAAATTAATAATTCATTGTTTATATAAAAAAGCTATATATTTTTTGCGATTGTTACATTATGATAATACAACAATTTATTAATTTCTTAATAATGGAGAGTTAAAAGTGAAAAAAGTTATAGTTGTTCTTGGTGTGATTGGAGCGATAGCGTTGCCATCGGTGAACGCTATGAAAGAAAAAAGAGCTGATAATCAGTCTATTAAAGCCGCAAACATCGTTATTCCTTTGAACTATGAATATGAAGTTCAAAACGGTCTCATTGGATTGAATCGTGATGTATTGTTACGATTGATGCTGAAGCTAGGGCCGGATAAACTCAAAAACGTGATTGGTATGGCTGTAGAGATTTACTTCTGGAAAAGCCACGATTTCTTCCAGGGGGATTGCAAAAAAGAGATATTTGCCAATTTGATGAAAGCTGGAATATCGCAATATCTGCAGAAATGGCCTGCCCACACGTTGGAAGTAATGGGATCACTACATTCGTTAACCTATAAAAACTTCTCCCCTGAAGATAATCCTTTTAAAGAAGGAAGCACTGTTTCAAAGCTGCTTGTAGTTTCGAACGGCGCTAAAATGGTAGATAACACGAGAGCATTTTGGCTTTCTTTCCTTAATAGTACTTTTGCTAGACCGTATACATATGGTGTATTATGCGTACTTTTTCCTATGATACCTAAGAATTACTACAGAGAGCTTTTGCAGCTTATTATTAAAGCTAATGCAACACTAAAACTAGATGAAAAACGTAAAGCTGAATACAACGCAATCGGCTCAATAGCCGACCTTGTCGCTGGAGACTACTTCAAAAATGCGTACGACCCCTATCTTAGCGTTGAAATGGCGCATTTTTTTCGCGTGAACTTTGATCTATTTAAAGAAACTTTTCGAAAAATTTTGGATTTGGATTCACCATCTCCATTCAGCTATCAATACGTACTTCAACAACTTTTATATGTTTGCGCTGATGATGAGGACATGTTGCGGAAAGTTGTCGAAATTTTGCTCAGCGAACACGAAAGAGGCTCAATATTTTGTTTGACCACTGATACAGATATGGTACCAAAGCTTTCGACGCCTGTTCCATCTGAAGATCGCCGCATTATACTTCCTGATGTTATGTCTTTTTTGTGTGCGCATGATAATCTACTCTCTAGCGTGTTAGAAAAAATTGACTCGGATAATCTAAGTCGGTTTTTGAAATTTTTTGCCGATAAGGGAATTGGAAATGATACCAAACCGTTCTTGAAAGTTGTGGAACATTTTATTAAACACAGTATGATGATCGTCATGCTTCCGGAAAAAGTCACGAATCATTTATGCACGCGTTCTGATAATCTATTTGAGACTGTGGTCGAGATGCTGTACCAAAGATATAAAAAATACCACGTCATCCAATTCAATTGGCTTTTAGATCATATTATAAAACTACCAACGGTAAGTCGAGAGAGGCTCGAGCTGGCTGTCAAATTAGCAACTGAACATAATACGATTTCAACGCGCGGAGTGAATTTTCTATGCAATACGGACAATGCTGCGCTACTTGACTTAGTGCTTCCAAAGGCGTACCCTAAATGCCTCGAGCAGCTTTTGAAAGCGCTGGATTCTTGCAGGTTACCTAAAATTATAAAGAAAATCGCAGACAAGGATGTTACCATGAAATTTTTATCTCATACTGCTGACGATGCCTTATTTGACCAAGTGGTAGAGGAGGCAAAAAAAGAAAAAAATACTGTTTTTCTCAGTAATCTTTTAAACTTTACTGTAGATTACGATATGCCGGTTGTTGAACGTTGCTATAGGTTGGCCAAACGTTTTCCTGAGTTTGGCGTACCTGTTCCGAGTTATGCTTTGACCTTTATATGCAGCCAAGCTGTTTGTTCAGACTTACCAGGATATCTTGCTGCAGTCGCCGCGCTGAAGTTTTTGGCAAATAGTGATGAGGCGCCAAGCTATTATGCTAACGCAACGCCAGATACGAAGCCAATCCTCGTGAAGCACGGTTTTCGAAAAAAAGACTGAAAATAATTTGTGGAAAGGTTGGGAACTATTCAGGGCTTTTCAGTTCTCGACAAGTAACACTCGATTGAATTTTTGTTTTTCTGGATTTTTACGCCCCTTCGGGCCTCTGAAGTGGTTGCACCGCAGGCATTTTCTTAAGTAATGCCGGTGCGGCACGCACCGACGCAGAGATCCAGCAGAATAAAGTCCATATTCTTAATTTAATTGGGTACGGATATTTTTCTCAGGTTTCAATGTTGCTATAGAAGAACTGAAAAGCCCTGCTTGCGATGCAACCATTGGCGATGGAATCACATTATTTTTGAAGTACCCTATTGTAAAAAAAAATAAAGATATTATCTATAAGTCATGTACTACTAAATGGATAAACGACTTATGAAAATACAATATAATAATTTAGCTGTTGTTCCGCAGATGGTGGATCAATCAGGCTGCAATAGCAAGACAGAACAGATGTCAGAATGGATTCCAGAAATTCTGCTGACATTAAAGAACTATTCACTTGGTTCTTTTTTTTCTGATATGAAGGCTGGAATGTTGGTTTCGGTGGTGGCATTTCCACTATTTATGACGTTCGCAATTGCGTCCGGGGTTGCTCCTAACATCGGAATACTCACATGTATCGTTGCTGGATCTCTTGCCGGTCTTTTTGGGGGTGCAAGATTTCAGATAGTTGGACCGACTGGGGCATTTGCCATGATTGTGGCAGATATAATCAAAACCCATGGCTTTGAGGGCATGACCTGCGCTCTAATCATGGCAGGAATAATGATCGTACTGTTCGGAATAGCTAAAATAGGGGATCTGATTCACTATGTTCCATATCCCATAACTGCTGGTTTTACTGCTGGTATCGGATTATCTATCATTATGGCTCAGCTTGGAGCATTTCTCGGACTTACTCTGCCAAGGGCTCCGACGGATTTTGTCGATAGGGTTTACTGCTACTTCACAAATTTTGGAACAATGAATCTCTATTCGTTTGTTCTTGCAATATTTTCGCTGACATTTCTAGTGGCAATACAAAAATATAAACCAAAGATACCAGGATACTTTTGTGTTGTTGTTATCGGCATTGCATATTCCTTGATTTTCAACAATGTAGGCATGGAAACAATTGGAACCAAATTCGGAGACATCGAAAATCATATGCCGTCATTGGCGATTCCGGACATGTTCTTTTCATTTTCTAATCTGAAGAAGCTATTTCCAGCGGCATTTGCAATTGCATTTCTTGGTAGCTTGGAGAGTCTTCTGGGAGCGGTAATCTCCGACAACTTATCCGGAGAAAAACATAGATCGAATATGGAGCTGATAGGGCAGGGGATTGCGAATCTCGGATCCGCTTTCTGCGGAGGTATTCCAGCTACTTGTGCTCTTGGCACAACATCACTAAATGTGAAGGCGGGAGCCAGAACGCCAATCGCCGGATTATTCAATGTAGTGTTTATAGTGCTGTTTATGGTGTGCCTTGGAAATTTTGTAAAAATCGTACCATTGGCCAGTCTAGCATCTATGATGCTGTATACAGCCTGGAATATGGCTGCATTCGGCAAGAATAAGTATATATTGCTAGCTCCAAAGAGCGACAGTATGGTCTTTATCGCTACGATTCTCATTACCATATTGACGGATATAGTGATTGCCGTTGAAATCGGTCTGGTGCTTTCAGCGTTCCTGTTCATCAAGCGGTCTGTGGAAACCACTACGGCGGAAACATTTTCCAGAGTTATCTCAAATGTATATGTTCATGATAAAGAATGCGAATGCGTTAGAATTTCCGGCCATCTATTTTTCGGAGCAGCACCAATTCTACACGATGCATTGAAAGCTCTTCCGAAAACACACGATACAGTCTACATAGACATGCAGAATGTGCCATTTATCGATGTAACAGGCGCCAACGTTTTAAAGGAATTTGTTGCTGAGGTAAAAGGCAAGAATATAGAGGTATTCATCGGAGGACTCAATAAAAGGACTTTGAAAGCACTCAAGAAGATGGACATAAATGGCGAACTGCAAGACCATCTGTCGGAAGATAGAATATAGGTGGTTGCATCACAAGTTTTTTTGACTTAACCGAAAGCCCCTCCAGATATCGCTTTCCAAAGGGGCTTGTACCGAACACGATTTCGTTTAGAAACTGGTTTTCAAAGGTCTTGCATTAGGTCGCGGATGTTGTCTTCAGTCGTTTCTGGTCCACTTTCTACGTGCTCCAGAATGTATCTCGCCCATTCAGAAACGAAGTGCATCATGTAGCGAAACAATCCGATTTGCCACAAAGACCTCTCGAGGAGTTTTGAAGTTTAGCACTTTCCGCGGTCGATTGTTAAGTTTGTTTTCAATTTCCCTAA
>BNWK01000065.1 GCA_025998775.1 Alphaproteobacteria bacterium
GATGCCATTGTTGACGAAGTCTATAATCTAATGGCTGCCATGAACAACTCTTTTGTTTCTATCTCACATTCACAGTCTTACAATTTGCTTGTGCTATAGCCGATCATGACTTTTTCCGGCTATCACCTATCTTTTCGAAAATTTGTTTTTTCTGCAAAAAATTTCTAAATCGCCGTCGAATTGTTCGTAAATGATTTTTTCCCACAGATAGGCTTTCAAAAGTCCTCGCACCAACGTTTCGTCTGGTTCTTCCTTTTCTGCAGAATATGTTTTGCTCAGAATTTTTCCCTTGTGTGAGCCACGTTTAACGATTTTCAATGGAATAAAAACATTTTCTATGAGTTGAGACTGCTGTGGAGCAGCCTCGGTTATTGCAATTGGAGAGTGTACACTCATTTTATGCTCCTAATCCAAGCAGCAGTGTATTGAAG
Organism: Alphaproteobacteria bacterium; assembly: GCA_025998775.1. GTDB lineage: Bacteria > Pseudomonadota > Alphaproteobacteria > UBA3830 > UBA3830 > BNWE01. Next base: position 432 of record BNWK01000065.1, read on the forward strand.
CCATTCATGTTCATCTGAATATTGAGGCCATTTTCTCTCAGTTCGATGAAATTGATCAGTAGGCGCATGATTCTCGATTGTTCCTGCGGATATAGATATTTCCAAGTTTCGCCAAGGTTTTCCAACGATGATCGCAATTGCTTTTCGTCGACAGCATTTTCCTTCGCTAATTCCTGAATTTTCAGCATCACTTCAAGGGATTTTAGTTTGAGTAATACCTCATCAATAACTCTCGCCTCAAGGCCTTCTGCTGAAACATTTCTAATCGGGGAATTGCAGCTGTTGCTTCGAAAATGTGTGTTGCAAGTGTAGTATCGATATTTCAATCCATGGTTGTTGCAACTAGTTGGAGTCATCGTGGCTCCGCACGCTCCACATTTCAGCAGTCCCTTTAGTGGATACGGACTGGATTTTTTCTGATGACATGTGCTCTTATTTTTCGCGAAAATTTCCTGAACTTTGCTCCAAGTTTCTTCTACAATGATTGCTTCATGTTGACCTTCGTAGAGCTCACCTTTGTGTGTTACATAGCCTTTGTAATATGGATTTTCAAGAATGCGTCGCACAGTTTTTTTGTTGTACAATTTTTCGCCGTTGTTTCTGCCTTTTACGTTGGGACGCGGCTTTGATCGATGTCCACGACGATTCAGCTCATTCATGACGACTGTGCAGGATTCAGTTTCCAGAAATCTTTTGTAAATTAGACGCACAACGGCAGCTTCTTCCTCATTTATCAGCAATTTCCGCTCTTTTATATCGTAGCCCAGTATAGGATATCCGCCCATCCACATGCCTTTTTTCTTGGATTCGGCAAATTTATCGCGGATGCGCTCGCTCGTCAGCTCGCGTTCATATTGCGCAAAACTCAGCAGCATATTCAGCATTAACCTTCCAGACGAACTGGCAGAGCTGAATGATTCTGTGACCGTATCAAAGATTACCTCATTGTTGTCAAAAATATTCATGATACTTGCAAAGTCTAACAAAGACCTGGAAAGTCGATCCAGTTTGTGCGTAACTACGCAGTCTATTTTTTGCTGTCTGATATCCTTCAGTAATTCTGTCAGCCCTGGTCTGTTTATGTTTCCGCCGGAAAATCCTCCGTCATCGTAGTGTTGAGGTAGAATAATCCAGCCTTTTCCTTGCTGACTCCGAATGTAGTTTTCGGCAGCAATACGCTGAGCATCAAGGCTATTGAACTCCTGTTCAAAAATCGCAAGTGACTGTATTTTTCTCTGAATTTTCAGTGTCGTATTTTGAAAAAATATGAAATATGGCCTCAAAAATGGCACCAAAATTACAGTGGTACTATGTCCGGATTTGCTTGGATTATGAGAGACTATAGCAGACTTGGATTAAATCCGCACTAAAAATTGATACTGGCTAAAAAGAAAAAGGCGGCCAAGTTGAACTCAGGTGGTGCCATATGGCAATTGGGTATGGCATCTGTATCACAACGGAAAGCTTGAAGCGTCAGGATTATTGTGATATTGCAAGTTTTGGTCGATAAAGAGACTGTGGAGGATCGATTCCAAGAATTAGCGCGCAATCAACCTCTTCCATCTTATTTATCCATTCCCTATCGTTCGGTGCGTAGCATATGACAACAGATCTTCTTGGGAATTGATATCTATCATAACAATACACAACCATATATTGGCCAACGATAAGCCAATGTCGTACAGTTCCTTCATATTTTTCGCTATCTTCTGTACACAGTTGATCATATTCACGTCGTTGGTCATCATCGTGCGTTTCCAACGCTTTGTCGCTCCGTAAACAAGCATATTTTTCATTATAGAATACAAGCTGAAATTCAGCCACATCGTTTTTAAAAGAAATAAAAGGTTCGTCTCCTGGTAACGGAACATATCCACCATTGAATTTTACTTTGTATAGTTTTTGGGAACGAGTACTACCAATGCGACCATCGTCATACGCAGAAAGCGTCTCATGAGCAGCAATAGGATTGGTGGCATCTGTGATTATCGCAGATGCATTTGGTGCAGATAAAGTTACAGAAAAGTTATTCCCTGTATCATTGCGTATATGATACTCCTGAGGTTTTGAACAAAATACATCAACATTAAAAACAACTACAATAACAACCACTATCCACAACTTCACCTTCAATACCTCCTAACATTCCGTTACAACACACTGTAATTCGTTTTGTATAAATGCGCTTACTTGTTTTTGCACTGTACACTTTACGCGACCTGATATTACCATAAAATTTCCACGATCAGCATCACAGACGCAGAGTATAGCATTACCAATTTTGTTTATCCAGTACGTTATTTCCGGAGAACCATTGGCCGTCAATATCAGCAACCTTACATGCTGCAATAAATTCGGTGTATGATTCATGTCTGAGCAAGTTCTTGAAGCAATTATCTGTTTTTCACTGGAATTAAACAATTCAGCAAATTCTTTGTGATTATCAGATGCTTCAGCCAACTCTGGAGTTTGATAGCTTTTCCAGTCACCAAAATCATAGCCATATCCTGCCTTAACAAGATTATCATCCTCTTCTTTGTATGTGGTTTTCCTGTAGCACGATATTGCTGCATTATTCCAAAAAATAAAAGAACAATTGGAAAAACGTAAATTGCTATTTCTGTTTTGCAGTAATTTTGCTTTCTCACCACTTCTAATATATTCATTCGCTGGTGGCTCGCATATTGATGGAGTATTTGAAGCTCCCTCGTATTTGTGCAAAAAATTGGTGCTGATAATCAGTCTTTCGTGTTTGCTAGTTAACAATCTACAGCATTTTTTTACTTTCTCGACATCAACGTCATCCCATGGATCATCGGAGAAAAAAGTCTCGCTAAAGACGACGATTGTCCATTTTTCTAGGCGTTCTTCCGAAATAGGATTAGTAGAAACAATAATTTCATCCAATATTTCATCATGTGGTACTTGAGATGCGTATTTTTTCCGCAGTTCTTCGTCTGTGGTTTCATCTGCTTTCCAAAATTTTGACTTTTCAGGAGATAATCCATCTCCGCCAAGCATTTTATCTAGCATTGCAAAAATGCAAAATACTTTCTTGAAGCTTAACGGAGGCATTTCGTTTTTATCCCGTCTTTTTAGCATAATGTAATTTAGGTTGTTAATCGATATAGCTTCCGCGAACGATTGTGCGAGCGTTATTGTTTTAGGCAAAGTTCTCTCCATATTTTTGTTAGTTGCAAATTAAGTTAATTGATCCATACAATCCCTATTTTATTTATAACATGCTTCCAAAAACAAAATCAAGGATTTTTTTAAAAAACATAACGAAATCAATGCGCTAGTTGCGCTTTTTGAATTCGATCAGCTTTCCAGTGGAACCTTTTTCAAACTCTACTTTAGCAACATTGTGAAACCACATGAAACAGAAAGTTCTCAAATTCCTCTTGCTGCAATAGAAGTCAACCTTCAAAAAATTTGTGACGCTACCGAAATAGCGCGGCTCGCCGACCCGCAGAATATGGTGAAGGGACAGTACCTTTGTTTCTAGCTTGTGCGAGAGGTTCCTCAGTAATATCTTTAAAAAAATATAGAAGAAAGATATGTTTTTAAGAAAAGAATATCAAAAGCTTAAAGATGACTTCGGCAAGATCAGGTAAATTCTATCATTCTTAGAATATTTTTTTAGTTTTTCTTGAAAGATGAGCTTTTTCTAAAATTCTAAGACCGGTAGAATAAAGATTTTTAAGTATGTTTGTCTTAAATATTTCTCGGCGACAAATGTTAATTATTGTTTAAAACAACTATTGACTATAAAAAACATATTTGTTTTTTGGCAATAAATTAAATGACGAGGTACTAATGTTGAAAAGTAATATAGTTCGTAGCGCATGTTGCACAATTGCGCTGGTGTGTGGTGGTGTGAGTGGGATGAATGGTGATGTGGTTGGCACGGATACAAATGTAATTAATATAGAGTTCAAGGTAGACGGGTATGTAGTTGATAATATCAGTTTTCCTAATTCACCGACGCGTGACAAAACTGCATGCTGCAGCATTGTAAGCAATGGCGATTCTGTAAGGATATACATGATTCGGGATCAAAAGGCGCATTATAAGCGAGAGTTTTGAGAAGATTTTTCGGCTTACTTTTCAGTTCAATATTCAACATATTGGATTGAAAATAAGTTGAAAAAGATATCAAAAATTGACGCTTATCATTCGTCTTTTGATCCCGAATCATGTATAGTTCCCAAAAGATTATCGACACGTGAAGTTGTCGATTACGCAGAAGTTATACAGTGGCCGATGTATTGCAAGCTTTTACCAAAAACAGATGAAGAATTTCACGAGCTTTGGAATACCTGTGTCCATATGGCTCCTGGAACAAAAAGTCCAGAGGCTCTGCGGTTTCCAATAAGGCGCGCAGAGTTGGATATATGCGTTGGTTTAGGTGATATTAAGTCTCCTCGACAGCTACTTAATGACCTGAAAATTTTTTGCGGTTTTTTGGCGAAGCAACCGGAAGGGGCGACCAAGAGGTTCTTAGCCGACGAGTTGTTTTATGGTTTCGGCGTCGTTGGTCAGGTTCATTGCATATTCGAACAACTACTGGATCACAAACCTACTATGCTCGAATATCTGTGTGACGTGCACGATCAGATTGCTGCGCTTATGCAATCTGTCGGAATCGAGATGAGAGGTACAAGGCCTTCTTTTTATTAAAACCATCCTCGCCAGCTCAATCGATAGGTTTAGCAGATCTAATGGCGAGGAAATCGGACTTTTTATGGTCTTGCAAACGATCTTTCTACTGCCAGCGTGTGTTGGTCGACCTGGACTTAGATGCCTTGTGTACAGTTTTCCCCGAATTGTTGTGTGGCAGCGGTGGTCGTGAACTCTATCCCGTAGCACGTTTTGTTATTGTTGGTGTCTTTGGTCAGCTTTATTCCATTTTGCGCGCTTACGGCGTCGTATAGCTTTTTAAGAAAATCATCGATTTCTTTTGTTGTCATTTTGTCTGCTTCCGGCGTTCCGCACTTCGCATTTGCTTCTTTTTTCAGAGCTTTCACGAATTTTATCCCTGTATTTTGATTGTCTTTTCTGAATGCTTGTATTTCCCCTAAAATCCATCCCTTGTCAACCGCCCACACGTAGTTTTCGCCATGATTAATAACATCCCCACCAAATACACCGACGACCATCGCCAGTGCAATCTTACCTACTAATTTACCTATGTCGTTCATATTGGTCTCCTATAAAAAATCATCGTATCAGATAAAAATGTTTGGCACCTTGCCAAGTATTCTATTCAACAATATTTTTATATTGTAAATGAAAAACATTAACAAAAAGTTAAAATTTTAAAAAAATATATTATTTTTAAAAATAATTTTGTTTTAGGGCTAAGATCCAGTAATGTCTATAGAAAAATGAACGTGACACTTCGTCCTTCTGATGTGCCAGGATCTTTCCGATCTCCAGGAGACATGATTCCGTCTTTTCTGTCCACGCCAAAATAATCATTTAATGCCAATGACGTGTAGCAAATTAAATGTATACTTTTAGAGACCTGTTCTATCACCTTTTCAATTGCTCATGTTAAGGAACGATCAGTTGGCCGCTCGTCTGTAGTATCGTGACATTTTGGAATGACAAAACTGATTTTCGCATTTATGTAAGGGGTATACGCAAAACCGAATCCCTTAATTCGAACAATGATGCTGCTTCCGCTTCTTTCCTCTCATATCCTGCGTCAAATTCCAGGATTGCAGCGCGTTCGTTGAAGATGTAGCGAAAATCCTCTGCTTTTTCTGTGTTCTGCATTAATCGTTTGATTCTGATGATATCGAGTACGCCAAACTGTCCCGTATCGGCTATTGTTTTTTCGATGTTTGGGCATTTGTTTAAATTATTTGCAATTAAATTACCTGTCATTAAAAGCACTCCTCTTGATTCATAGCTTGATTCACTATTCATCACGTCTGAATCAAGATTTTCTCTAAAATTTCAGCTTTGATTCGACTTGATTCAGCGATTCTCTATATATGCATGAATCAGTGAATCAAGGCTTATCCATTCCCTTTTCCAGGCGACAAACGGAAGGCTGAGAAATTCCGAGTTCCTTTGCGATTTCTCTCTGATTCATACCAAGCTCCATTAATTCCTTTATTTTTGATTTGGTTACAGCTTCGCAGTCTGTCATTGTCCAGACAAAGGACGTTTCAATATTGCCGCACAATCGAGCCTCGAATGATTTAGCCTGATCGCCGGAGAATCCACGGCATTTCTCGAATTTTACATCGAATTTCGATCCCTCATGATTTTCATAATCGCTGGGTCGTTTCAGAGCGATAACGGTATCGAGAATGTCCTCTTTGCGGCAAGATCCTCTCTGACCTCCATTTTTCCCTGCATGATGAATCAACAGAACCGAAATATTCTTTTGTCTCAGACGAATCAGCCATTTTTGAATGTTCAACCAAGAATCTGCCTCATTTTCCTTGACGCTCGTTAGAGTTGATATATTGTCTAAAATCAACAACTCAGTGTCGCCAAGATATTGTTCCAGTAGTTTCTGATTATCTGCAGCCACAACTATGTTGCAATTATAGACAAATGCAGCAAGGTCGATGATGCCGCCTCCGCGATCTCCGGTTGCAAAATCATTAAACCGTCCAGTGGCAATATCTATTCTGAAAGCCCCGGCTTTGCGATCGTTTCTTCTCGGATTTTTAGCGACATAGTCGTTGCTTTCAGTGCTTGCAGCACATGCGTTTATCTTATGATCCAACGTCACGTCACGGGCGTTTCATAAAATTTTTTAAATATTTTAGATATGAGAAGAGAGGGTTAAACAATTTTGCTAGAAAGAGGTAGAATTAATACGTTTTACTATCGGAGGCTAGAAGTGACAGCAAAAGAGA
>BNWK01000066.1 GCA_025998775.1 Alphaproteobacteria bacterium
TTCAGAGACTGTATAAAGTCATTCTTCAAAAAAACATGGACTGATATTGCCCAATCAATGCGCAGTTGTATTACCGACAAGTTTCAAGCCATCACAAAACCAAACTTCTCAACTTGATTGGGTATATGGTTTGCGTGATTTTTGCAATTGATTCAGCCACACTAATTGAATATTCGCCCATGATTATTTCTCCAACAATACAGCCTGAAATTTCCAAATTATGTTCGATGCATCCAACAAAGGCTCCTCGTGAATCTTATACTTTTTCGAGTCGATGAAAATTACGTCACTAATTTTCGGTTTTACGTCGGAAGCTTTCACGGAAAATTCGGCAACTTGTCCAATGACTTGAGAGCTGCCGACTTCATAAACATTTTCCGGTTCTTTGACCAACGCGACAATTGAAAAAGAGGCAGAGGCTGTTGATTTATAAACAACCTCAACCCCAAGATGCTCAAAGGCATCGTCAAACGCATTTTTCAACGTCTCTTTTATCAAGCTCATATGGCGACCTTCACAAGCACTCCAGGACGCAAACACATTGGCAGTGGATTGCTTTGGGTATGAAGGTCTGTCCCGCGATCGAATTTTCTAGGACACTGTTTTGCATACATCGGCAACCCCAGCGTGTTGACCGTTTCGTTAAAATCGGCGGGAGCAAAGTACGTCACAAAAGTTTCCGCCGTCCCAGTTGGAAAGCAATGGCCTTCGTTGGCAGCGATGAATCGGCGAACATTTCCGTTCATATCGGTAGCTTGTCCGCGATATTCCTCGAAAGTAATTCCAGCAAAAGTAAATCCAGTGCGCATATCGTTTCGAAGTGCAGATCCTTCCTGCCATAATTCGTATGCCTCTTTGACTTTCGAATGAGAAGTAAGTGCATCGAAAAATTCCGGCGAAACCAAACAATGAATACCGCTCATGAATTCTCCGCGCAGATTATCTTCGACGTGGCGAACAACCTCCAGACACTTTCTCTTTACATCCGTTGTGGTTGTGCCGAGCGCAAAACTAACGACTTTTGGCGCAATTTCAAACTCATCGTATAAGTTATAGAGCGTAGAGCCGTCGGAATCCAAAATATACCCCTTCAGCGCACCCATTCGCAAATGCTCAAGAGTTATTGCGTGTTTATTTCGCATTGTTTGCAAGTGATCCGTGACGACGTTGGCCATCGCCTGCAATTCTGTTTCGCTTCCAAAAGCACGAATGCCCTGCACCTCTTCCGGCAAAATGACATCGTCGTGGGGAATGTGCGGAATCGTAAATGAACGCATTTTGCGTTTGCCCTGCGTACCAAGAGTTGCAGGACTTCCTGGCATTTGCGTCGGCAGCAGATTCAGCACACCATTTTTTTCCTCCACACAAATATTTCTAGTGCGAACGGATTTTTGCGGAAACAATTTTAGCGATTCCAGTTTTCCGTACATGTTCGGCAGCAGATTCAAAGATGCCGTTAGCGATGTCATATCGAACGCAGAATTTTCAAATGGATTATTCATGTTTTTTCCTCCTCAAGCTGATTGTCTTATTACTAAACCGCGAGCCTCTAAATCTTTTTTGATTTTCTTCTTCTGATTCGCAGTTGCGCCATTAGGAAACACAACTGCTCCGCTAGCAACAATTGCATCACGCGCAATCATCAAAGATTTTTTTACTCCGTCGGTTGCATCAACATCCTCTAAAAGAACGCCAACCGCAGTTTCACTTCCGTCCAACACCTCATTTTGTGCTCCAGTTGGCAGATACACTGATTTTACTTCGTCGGTTGCTGTTTTTATTCCAACAATGGTTCCGAGTTTTAGATTTTGTCCAGCAGCGACTGTCACGACCTCGCGACAGTAATTTTTATCTGCTTCGTATTTGAGTAGATCGCCCAAGTTTTTGTTTTCTACGATAGCCATTTTTATCATCCTATTTTTGCTCTTAATTTTGCTGCTGCAAGCACAGGATTCTCCTGCACTTTTTCCTGATGATACACAGTACTCATAATCTCATTTTGAGTACTTGAAGATGCCAGCAATTTTTCCTTTACCTGATCAGGCGTTAATTGCTGTTCGATGAACTCAGCCAATTTATTTTCGGCATGAGCCAATTTGCAGAGCTTGGAAATTTCCAAAATCTCTGCGCGATACGTTTCGATGTCTTCTGCCATATTTTTCCCTCCAATTATTTGTAGACATTTTCGAAAATCACCAACCTCATCTGCCAAACCGAGACTAATCGCGTTATCACCAAAATATGTGGCAGCTTGAGTAGCTTTGATCTGAGCTTGTGAGATGTTTCTATTTCTTGCGACCACCGCAACAAACATTCCGTAAAGACGATCCACTTCTTTTTGCAGATCGAAAATCGCATCATCCGAAAGAGGTTGATGCGGTGATAAATCATTTTTCTTACTACCTGCAAAAATCGTCGTATATTTCATGCCTTCTTTTTTGTCGTATTCGCTGATGTCCAAATGTGTTGCGATAACGCCTATGCTTCCAATTCCTGACGTGCGATTGACGAAAATTTTTGATGCCGCAGAAGCAATTGCATACGCTGCTGAAAATGCATGATCGTTTGCAATAGCATAAATCGGTTTTGCTTCTCTGGACTCATAAATGAAATCCACCAGATCAAAAAGTCCACTGACTTCTCCGCCTGGACTATCTATGTCTAATAAAATAGAATTGACTTTTGAGTCTTCAAGAGCTGTTGCAACCAACTCGTGAATTTCATTATATGATGTCGTTACGAAAAAATGCGAGTCGCACTGACAATTTTTTGTAAGCAAACCATGAATCGGAATGACAGCAATACTATTATATATATTGTATGCAATTTCTTTTTCCGCAGGAAACCACTCCATACTGGAAATCATTTCCAGCGACTGCGGATTAATTAATAGTGGTTTATTCATCAACTTCTGGATCATCGTTTTCCTCGTTTATATTCTGTGAGTCGAATATTAATCCCATCTTTTTTGCGCGTTCGTTATCAGCGGAAATTTCCGCATCTATTTCTTCGATGTCGTAACCAAGTTCAGAAACAACTTCTGCGCGAGATTTGAATCCGCAGCGAACTGCATTCATTTGTGCATTTTGTTCTTTCAATGGATCGACCCAGGCGAATCCCTGCGGAATCCATTTCACCAAAGAAAATGTTGGATCGTTTGGACACTTTATTGCATCTGATAAAATTGCAAGCTCAATCCATTTGTTCCAAATCGGTCTGCAAAGTTGAAACACAATTAAGTTATGTTGTAGCGATGTGCATTTTCGACGGAACTCAACTAGTCCGGCACGGATCGACGAGTAATTTACATCGCTCAAATCGCCTGTAAGTTGTTCGTATGTAATTCCTAAACCGACAGAAATTGCTCGCAGTTGCTGTTTTATAAAGACTTCATATGTTCCACCAACATCTGCTGGACTAGAAAATTTCACATCTTCGCCTGGATCTAAAAATTGCATTGTTCCAGGTTCAAGACCAGCAAATGCAGCTCCGTGTTCGTTGGCGTTTCCCTCTCCAAACATGTCGGTTTCTGAATCTAAACGAGTTACGAATCCAGCAAACATTGCCGCCGTTTTTTTGCGCACCAATTCGGCATCTTCATATTGATCGAGATCGTGCAATTTCAGAAGAACATTACTCAGCCACGGTTCACCGCGAATTTGTCCAGGTCGGAGCGGTTTAAAAATATGCAAAATCTCAGATGCTGGAATACGGACGCTTTCGAGTAACTGAAAACTATTTTCTCCTGGATGTTCTTTATATAAATAGTAAGCAACACGTTTTCCGGTTTTATCGAATTCGATGCCAGACCTGATGATATTTCCATTTGGTAGTGCTTGATCTTTTGATGAATCCAAATGTTCAGATTCTAGCACTTGCAATTTCAACGGAACAGTTGCGTTTTTCTTATCGATTTTCAAACGCACAAAACACTCTCCACACTCAATTACACTTCTCAAAACCAAAGATTGAAAACCGTAAAAATCCACAACTCCTGCGCTATCTGCTTCGTCTGTCCAACTCAACCATAAATCTTGAACGTTTCTTCTAAACTCAGAATCTTTTGCCTTCGATTGCGGCTTGATTCCGGTGCCAATGCAATTCGAAACGATGGAATCTATGGCATTTGAAGCATATGGATTTTTACGAACAATATCATGTGATCGCGTCCGCAAAGTACTCAAACTTGAGGCAAGGAGTGTATTGATGGACGAGCTCGACGGATACCAATTGCCAAGCCGTTTTCCATGTCCGGCTCCATCGTATGGTGCTGATGCTTTTTTCTTGAAGAGGTTGGTGAACGACTCAAATATTTTCATTTTAAGCCTTTTGTAGTTGTGAAGATAACATGGCGTTTGTTGGTTTTTTCTGGATTTTCCAAACCTGCTTTGATGCGATTCCGAAAATTCAGTAGATCCTGCAAATCAACACTTGCGTATTGTATGCGAGTGTCTCCATACCAAACGGAAGTAACCCGTCGGCCAGCCTGCAATTCGCTGATTGCTTTTTCTATCGATTCAAGATTTTCTCGGTTAAACATAAAAATCCAACACTCCCTACATATTGCTTATTCAGTGTTGAAGAAAAAATGTCTAAAAGGATTTTTGTGTTACGAATGAATTATTGTGGATGTAATCTCAAAATAGTGGATAAAACTAATGCCTAATTTATCGATTGAAAGATTCATTTGCCAGAGCTCTATTCCTTTTGCGATGGCATTTCTCATTATCTCGGTTATTTCCACATTATATTTGCTGGGAACCGGTGGAACAAACCTTGGTGCGTCGAATACAAAACACATTAGCAAAATCGCCCGTTTGTTTTTATCCAAGCTATTGCTAAGTTCGGTAACGTGTTTGACAAATCTTCCCGGAGACATGGGGGCTTTCTGTTCCCAGGATTCTGTTTTCGTGAACAAATGAATGAGCGGCATTTTTACTTCGATATAAACATTTCCAACCCGAAAATCCAATCGTGATGAACCAAGAGCCTGTTCTCTAAGAATAGTTTCGCCCATTGGAGCAATATCTTCCAGCAGTCCAGTTTTTAAAAAATGGTTCACGTATCCATTGATTGCGGTTTGATTAATTCCAATCCAAGATTGTGCGTCATCAATCGAAATTGCTTCCACAGTGTATTGAGTTTTTCTATTAACGTTCGTTGATTTTGAAAGAAGACATGGTATGTCGCTGAAAACCACGTTTCCAATTTTTCCAGTGGTGGGACAGTGGCATTTTTCAACGTTTCCTTCTATCTCGACGTTCATCAGAAAGCGATTCTGTCTGGATTTTATGATTCCATCGATGAGAGGATTTTCAAATTCAAATTTTAAAGAATTATCCACGCGCGTTTACTCCAAATTTTCCCACCACAATCATTGAATTTTTAGCATGCATGTTAACCATCCACTGCGAAATTAACATCTGCAAGTCTTCTAAAAAAGACGATGGTTCTACATCCAACTACTTCTTATAATTTTGGTTCTATTTGTAGATTGTCTTTTTATTGTAAATTGAGATGCAATTTCTTCCTGATTATCTTTTCCCGGCACTTCTATTTGCATTTTTCTGGGATTTTTACCGACCAATTGTTCCCATTTACTTTCCGACCAACGGTCAATACCGAGTGCAATGGCAGCAGCTCGTGCGTAAACACGGCAATCAAGCGCTTCATTTCTATCTCTCGTTTTCTGCCATTCCCGTTTTGGATATCCCTTTACAATTTTAGTCACTAACTGCTCAGCTGTGAGTTGCTTGAAATATTCTGTGTTGTACTCAGGAAAATGGCACCAGGGGTGCCCCCTGGACCCGTTGATTATCAGTCCGTCATCCTTTCGCGCTTTCAGCAAATTATAAAATTCGCTTTTGATAATGGACACTCCAATTTTCCATAATCGAATGCCGTGTTTTAATTTTTTGCCTTTGAAATTCACATCGACTTTTGTTGGTGCATTTAATGGAGCTAGCGAATTATCGACGCCTTTGATCGCCATCACATTATGAATCGATTGAGTTCGAACCCACGCATAAACTTCTTGTGTTGAAAATCCAGTATCGATGGCCATCATATTTATTTTGCGATATACGCCATCTTCGCCTTCAAATTCTTCTTGCAAAATATGCGATAACGCAGCCCAAGTTTTTTGCTCCGATGGACTTCCGTAAATTATGCGATAATCCACTGACCAACTTTCCTTATGCGGTCCCCATGCGACGATTTCAATTTCGAGACGATCATTTTGCACATCAACTCCGGCAGTAAGAACATATCCGCCATTTGGAACCGAACCAATTCGATAATGCTCGCGTCGATCGAACAAAATTCCCCAATCTGGCGCTTCGCCTTTCTCTTCCCATGGAATACCAAGAGTTGTATTGGTCCAAGCCTTGAGAAGCTGGTCGTCGTCTTTCGCCATTTCGTAATTTTGCGCACAAGCTTCCCAGCTGAGCCAACCAACTGGTGAATACAAACTCGATAAATGAAATCCCGCTACTTTTGTGGAGGTTGTTTCTTGATTGGTTTTTCTCCATTCTCCTCGTCTGAGCATTCCGGTTTTGTGATGGTTTTCAATATTTCCTTTGCAGCATTCACAAACATAAACAGCTTTAGAATGATCTGTATCATATTTTATATTCTCCCATTTTAAGACCTGAAAAAAATCACAGTACGGACATGGTACAAAATAATATCGCTGATCCGTTTCCTTAAATTCTTTTTCGATGCGACTAAGTCCTTGAATTGTTGGCGTTGATACGATGAAGATTTTTCGTCGCGCAAATGTCGATGTTCGTTGAATAGCCAAAGTTAAAGGATCACCTTCAGAATCGGCATCAGGTGGATATGCGTCAACCTCATCGAGAAATAAATAGCGCACTGGCATCGAACGCAAACCAACTGCAGAATTGGCACCAGTGATTACGACAATGCCTCCGGGAAATTCTTTGCTTTGAACCGTGTTTCCTGAATCGCGCGAACGTGGATCTTTTACTTTGTTGCTCAAACATTGAGAATCTTCAAGTAGCGGAGCAAAGCGACCTTTGCTCCAACGTTTTCCCATTTCAACCGTGGGCTGAACCACCAACATAGGCCCAGGAGCTTGATCAATTACGTATCCAATCCAATTGTTTCCTGCTTCCGTTCCGCCGATTTGGGATCCCTTCATGAAAACGACTTTTTCAATTGGCGATGATGGCGAAAGTGCATCCATTATTTCCTTTAAATATGGGGTGCGTTCCGTTCGAAATTTTCCTGGCTCCGACGATGCCACCTGCGACAAAATACGAT
>BNWK01000067.1 GCA_025998775.1 Alphaproteobacteria bacterium
AATGATAAATCGGGCTGATGCCCCAAAATGGTACTAGTATGGGGTTTTATGGGGTTAAAGTGATGATTAGAGGCTGTTTTTATCCTTGGAGCCAGGGTATAAAAAGTGTCCCATATTATATACTACTACTGTGGGAGGAGCAGCAGCGCCGGGAGCAGGCAGAGGACCACTCGAGGCGGGAGAGGGAGAGTTGGAGTTGAGAGTGACGAAGGCAGCGGCGGTGGGTGTGGAGTTGGGGACGACAGACGCTGAGGATGATGTGACATGAGAGACTGCGTTTACTTGCGCCATGGTTTCCTTGTATTTGGATAACAAAGAAGGGGTGAGGAGTGTTCTCGGGAAGACTGCAGAGTGGTTGTCGTGGTGAGGAATAGTCTCAACAGAAACAGGCAAGGGAGCTGATCCGGGTGCGGATGAGGAAGATGCAGCTGAAAGTGAAGGTGATGATGCAGGCAGCACAGACGAGAGGGAATATCCTGACTCGGGGGTGGAGTTCTGAAGGTGAAGCATGGGTATTGGGAGTGAAGGCACCACATGACCAACATTGGCAGGGACAGTAGCAGGAGCAGAACCGGAGACAGGAACAGAAGCAGAAGTAGGAAGAGCCGCAGCACCGGAAGCTGATACGGAACCAGACGTAGATGCAGAAGCAGAAGCACCAGAGAGAAGGGAGGAAGAGGGGAGTAGTGCAGATGAGCAGGTTCAGGTTTCGGTACGCCTGGTCTTTTGATGATGTTGCTTTGGCCTTTCATCTCCTCGACGATGTCAGCGTTGGGGTCGACGTAGCTCTCGTCGAAGAGTGCAAACACCTCGGGAGGTAGCACGTTCTGCTTCTCCCCCGAGTGGACTGCCTGGTTGGAGAAGTAGGTGTCGTTGATCACGAAATGCGCGATGGAGGTGGAAGTAACCTGTGAGGCGGATGTGGAGTGTGCGGATGTAATGACAGGAAGAGTAGGGTTGTGGATGGGAAGGAAGGATGCTGTTTGCTGGAATAAGGAGAGAGGGATGATGGAACTATCAACAGATGATGCAGTTTCTTGAGTAGGAGCAGGAGCGGGTGAAGGTGCAGGGGAGGGCGATGTGGATGGAGACGGAGAATCGGAAGGCGGGCCGAGTGGAGACGGACGAGGTGAAGGACGGTACATGGAACAGTCTGCGTAGTACGGGAGACGAACCGCTCGCAATCCCATGCCAGGCACCACCTCCCATCCCCTCAGCCTCCAATCCTCCCCCACAGGCAGTGCCTTGCCCAACAAACCCTCCCTGTACATGCCAATCTCCGCATCGAAGTATCACGGCGCCTTCGGCTTCTTCCTCCAACTCCACCTCTATCCCTTGGCTGTCCAGCAGACTGCCGTCTTTCTCGCTGAAGCGGATCTCCATGCACTCTGGACCAATCACCACGTTCCACTGCGAGACGAGCAGATACTCTCCATGCGGGCCGTCCGCCGTGTGCATGTTCACAGACTTTGTCTCGGGATAAGGACGCCGACTCTTTTGGCAGATGGTGGGCGTGGGGCTCGAAACCGCGGGGGCGGTGGCTGCAGCAGCGGGGTCGTATGCGCACCAGAGACACGGGACGGGGTGGATGAAGTCGAGGGGGTGTGTGAAGAAGGAGACTTTGTGGAAGAAGGGCGGGAGGATGGAGAGGAAGAGGAAGATGTGGAAGAGGAAGGGTTGTTGGGAAACGCCGAAGACGATGAAGAAGAAGGAGCGGTGTATGAAGTGTTCTTCTTATTCCGCCCCCTACCCCCCTTCCCAACTGAAGGAGTCGGAGGAGGAGAGCAGGTGTCGCTGAGGGGGTGGAAGACGGAGAGGATGACGCAGACGGTGTGGGGGAGCCTGCCTCTGCATGAGCCGCAGCAGCTGCAGCGTAGACAGCAGGGGCTGCCGCTTCCCGCGCGGCCTGTCTCTCTTGCAGTTCCGCCTTCGACAGACGCCCACCCTTACTTTTTGAACGAAGAGCAGTGGTGGCAGAAAGAGCAGCGCTGACCGCGGCTTTGTGCAGTGCATCTCCCTCCTTAGACGGATGCCCTCCCTTGCTGTTAGCACGAAAGGCAGCGGCGGCCGCAAGAGCAGCGGAGTGTGCAGCCTCTGTCTCCTGTTGCTGCCCCTTCGTGGATCCTCCGCGATGACTGCCCCTCGAACTGGCGGACTTCGAGGTAGAAGGCTGAGGCTTTGCGGGAGTGGGCGATGATGAGGGAGAGGGTAGCTCCCTAGAGGATGAACGAGAGGATCGCTGATCAGGAGGAGGTGGAGTCGGTGAGAACGCAGGAGAAGAAGACTCTGACTCGAATGGGAATGGTGAGGGAGACCGCGGTCGGGACTGCGGTGGGGAATGTGGGCGGGGAGGAGGGGACAAGACAGGTGGGCAGGGGAGTGGAGTTGCAAGGAGAATTGTTGGCGATGAAGGCGTGTGAGCAAGAAGATCAGCAGGAGGGAGAGAAGGTGAGGAAACGGTTGGTGAATGAGAAGGTGAAGGATAATCAGATAAAGACAAAGAAGACGAAGAGGTAGAGGACAAGGATGATGCGAACACAGGAGATGAAGAAGGTGGTAACGAGGGATAAGGAAACGACGAAGAGGAAGATGAAGAGGAAGTTGCACTGAATGAAGTAACCTGAGAAAAGAAGGGAAATGGAGAAGGAGTGCAGGCGGATGAAGTGGAGGGGGTTGTAGAGGAGGGAGAATGTTGTGCTTGTACAAGAGGAGAAGAAGTGAGAGAGAGGGGGGGTGGAGGAGGAGGAGTGGTAGCAGGGGGAATAAAGGACTCCAAAGGAGGAGAAGAAAAACAAAAGTGAAAAAAAGAAAAAAAGACTTGTGATGAATGAATCACGAATAAAAACCACTTCTGAGAATTTTGAGATTTTTTTTTTCAGTAAGTGTTTCCAAATCGCCGTTCTCGCAATATTCCATTACAGTATCTGAGACAATATGAATGAATAAAATGAATAAATAAAACTGGCATATGGGGTTGTCCACTAAGAAAAACTAACCTTTCACAATGATTCTGGGGAGAAATAAAAAAAAAAAAATTTTTTTTTTGGAAGGTTAGTGAAAAAAAATTTTTGTCCAACCGAATGTTCTCAGTGGACAACCCCATATGATCCCTTATAAAGAAATCCTTTAAATCTCACAACAAATTCAGTCAAATCTGACAGAGACTTCCAGGCTAAATTCACATCCTCAAACTCACCCCTTTTCGAATTATTGAAGACGGATTCCACTCTTTCATGGTACTTATCTTAAGTAACTTGGGGGTGTAAATATGGTAATTGAGTGGGGGCGTTTCGCGTTTGGCACCTTGGCATATATACCAAATTAGTAGTTAGGGTTGTAATAGCCAAAGGCAGGAATGCCCCATTTTACAAAAATCAAATGGGCAAGACCTAAATCCTCAACTTTACTAAAGAAAAATTTGAAAGAATTTCGGACAAACACCCATCGGATACTGCTTGAAGGAGGGGGTGTGTTATTCCTATAAAATTCACAGATGGCCGCTGTAATGTATTTTTTGGGTATGTTAATTGTAAGGTTTCATAGTTACTTACTTGAAATCTTTCAGCACACAGGAATTATTTAAGCATATATATGGATACTATTTTTGTTAAATATTGCTTCTGGCCGTTCTGCATTGTTTCCTTGTGTTTTTGACTTATCTAAAGAAAATTGATGAACTTGACTTTTCAAATACACAAATGAAAACAGGAGAAGTGTTCCTGAGGATTTCCACGCTTATTTCTGAGTTGCAACATCTCAAATCAAGTGAGTTCTGTGCTTGTTATTGGAAGAATGCTGAATATCTTGGCTAGGAAGAGAAAATAGTCAAATAAGGTTTTTTTTAGGCGTACTTGCTAATTATAATTGGTTTAAGAATTATAATTATTGTACATGAACATAATAAAACTTATACTTTTGCTTTTTGTCATCACATCGTGAGAAACAAAAGAGCAGCTTTTTTTGGCCGCACCTGCGCCACCCCTTAATAACATTTTTCCAATGAAATTTTCATATGGTTTGGTTTGCCTTCAATAGTACTTTCATGTTTGCAGAGTTGTGTAAGGCTACTCCCTTGTTGTTTTTAGTTTTTGCAGAATTGCTATATTTTGAGACATATGATGATGATACATGAGCTAGAGGAGGAGACCATGGTGGTAGAGTATTTCAAAGAAGGTCTGCTTTCTTATACGTTATTTCTTCAAGGCGTATTTTTTAGTCTTATTCAGCAGGAATGTAAGTTTTATGATTTCCTCCCACATGCAGTATGCGTGTGGAATACCACTATTCGTTGAAATACGCTTATGTCTTCAATCCAAACATGTTTATTTGTTCAGTTTATTCATTCTGATCATGTATTTAGCCTTTGCTTGTTTCTTTTGCATTTCAATAGAAAAAATTAATGGATTGATTACTTTGGCTTTCTATGGCCATGCCGTATTATTGTCCATCTAATATGAGGCCTCGCGCTTGTACTCTCGTGCATGAGATACATCAAATATCTCCAGTGATTATCTCTGATTGACTGAAGTTCCACTTCAAAACTAGGTTGTGGTCTTTTCATGTATGTGGCGGTGGAAAAGGTTTTTGCCTTTATTTTTTTTTGTGTGAAGTGGAGATCTGGGCCTATATCCGATTCCTGTTTGTCTTTGATAGTTTTTGTTTGTGTTTCATTGCTGTATATTTATCATGTCAAGTGTAATCCCCTATGGCCTTTTCCCCCCCTTTATATTCTCCCCCTTACTCTTCAGTGTCGTGAACCACGTGTGAACGACGCATGGGCGAGGCCTGGGTGAGAGCGTGGGATGCGTTGAATACCGAGATAGACCCTGAGTTCACGGTTGATGTGATCTATCTTGACCAGTCTGCCTGTGTGTTACTCACCCGCACACCATCAGCCTCACTTCCTCATCCACACCCTCTATCCACTCACGGTCAACACACACACGCATCGCAGTACGCACGCAGAGGCAGGCCATCGTACTCCAGTGGGGTTTTGAACACCACCACACAACCATGCTGCAGCAAGAAGATATCCCTTCACAGGTGTGTATGACGGGGCTTGTGTGTGTGTGTGTGTGTGTGTGAGTATGTGTGTGTGTGACAGTGTGTGTGTGTGTGTATGTTTGGGTCTCTCTCTCTCCCTCTCCACCACTCCCTCACTCACACTCACTCACCCACCTGCTCATTCACTTAATCACCTACCCACCCCATACCTACTCACCCACACACCCTCTCTACCTATCTCTGTCTTTCTTTCTCTCTCTCTTCACACACACACACACACACATACACACACACATACATACACACACACATACATACACACACACACACTCTCTCTCTCTCTCTCTCTTTCTGTCTGTCACTCACTCACTCTCTTTCTCTCTCTGTCATTCGTTTTTTTTTTTCCTCCTGCTTTATTTCCTTCCTCTTCTCCATTCCATTCACCGCACCATTGCAGGATGATTGAGATAATACGATCGCCCCGCCCCAGCCCAGCTTGTGACGAGAACGTGTACCGCCTCCTCGACCGCGTCGCCGTATTCAAGGCACCGCAGCACCACACAGGGGGAGTAGGTCCGCGAGAGATATGGTGGTGGCAGGGAGGAAGCCAAGGAGAAAGGAAGGAGGAAAAGAAAGGAAGTTGAAAGGAATGATAGGGGGGATGGAGAATATGTGACAGCTAAATTCATGCGGAGGGATGGATGATATTTAGAAGCTTCTATATTGGTGTGTGTGCGTATGACGAAGGGCTGAAGAGGGATAGGATGCAAGGGGAAGGAAGATAAATGGATGGAAATAGAAGTGAGATGAAAACGGATGAAGATGGATGGAGATGAAAACGGAGATGAAAGGGTGGGGATGTGAATAAGAAACAACAGGAAAATTGGTGATTGTCATTGTTGTGTTTCATATTTTGTGAAATAATATGATTCTTTCTTTTTTTTCAGAATTGAAGTGATGTGAGTTGAGAGTGAAAAAAAAAAAAAAAATTGAATGAAAAAAAAAGATTAGTTCTTCAAAAGCTGAATCAATGCGTGATGTTTGTTTCTGAACCGAAAACAGTCAAAGAAACATGTAGATATGTCTAATCAACCAAGCTAAAAATCAACAAATACATGCAAATGAAGAAAAAAAACCATATTGGAAGAAGCGCTTTTGATGTTTGCAATCTGAAGTTCATTTTGCTTCCCATTCCTTAACAGTCTAAGTCAGCTGGATAGAATTTTTTTTTTAGTGCATGAAATCTTCCCGTTTTTTTCTCAGAATTGATCAAAGACATGCTGAAGATATTTTGACATATAGCAAACAATATCTTGTACCTATTCCCAAGCAATACTGTCATTAAACCAAAAAATCGAGGCAAACACGAAAAATCAATTTTCCAAATAACAACGAGCATGTATGGAAGTTTGAAATATGCTCTGTTCATGTACAGTGGATGGTGATGATCAGCATGAAAATCAATTTTCATATAGTAAAGACATTCAATAATGCCAGATGCACCTTTACTGGGGAAGGTTCATGCTTATCATAATATGGTCAAAATACTTTTTTTGATTGATTTTTTTTTCATGGAACCTTTTTTCTATTAAAATAGAAGCCAAATTCGAAAAATAAACATACCAGAAAGCTCCTATAAACCCAGCCCTTAAAACAAGAGATATTCATGACTTCAAAGAATGCATAAATTAATATCAAAAAATCGATTTTTCTCCGATTCATCTATATGTGCAATCAATAGTGGTTGAAAAAAGAAATGCCAAACCTTTACTTTTCCAACTCCAGCTACTCAATGTAAGAATCAGAAAGGATGACAATCTCCCTCCAGAAGATGATTTGTGCAATGACGGATTGAGCAGCTAAGCTTAAAATATGCCCCAATACAGTTTTTTCTCCTACGAGGGGGGAAAAAAATGGTTACGGTTACAATAAGTTCTTAGTAAAGATAATTGAGTGGGGGCGTTTCGCGTTTGGTACCTTGGCATATATGCCAAACTGGTAGTTAGGGTTGTAAGAGCCAAAGGCAGGAATGCCCCATTTTACAAAAATCAAATGGGCAAGGCCTCAATCCCCAACTTTACTAAAGAAAAATTTGAAAGAATTTCGGACAAATACCCATCGGATACTGCTTGGAAGAGGG
>BNWK01000068.1 GCA_025998775.1 Alphaproteobacteria bacterium
TGAATGAATCATTGCCCAATAGGCGATAAATCGCTTTTGATTCAGAACGATTTTCACTACTACCATATATCGACTTCTCTGGATTTTTGCTTAGTGTCTTCATCGTTTTTACAAAACGAGCTTCCAATTGTTTTGAATTAAAATCTAGATCCTCAAACTCTTCCAACATCATTACACCACTAAAATTTCAACATATCTATCACTTATTCAATAGTGGGTCAAGTTTAGGAGACTACCCAGCCTTTACGTATTAAGCGCAACCACTAAGGTTTCGCGCAAAAATAAGATGAACTCCGGAAGAGACGTGTTTCGTTGAATTACAGCGTGTTGGCAAGGTAAAAAACCCACTTTATTTTTGCGCCAGGCCTAATGGCTAATTTTGTGCCTGCAAGCGCTAATCGCGGCAAACAGTGGAGCATTTATTAATTCCGCACTATACAAAACGCCCAATAAAGCCAAAAAAAACGAAGGCATACGAACACAGCAGTAATGGACTCAATGCATAGCGCTTACCTAAGCGCTATGCGTGTCAGACGTAAGAGCGGCAAAATTGGATTAAAACAAATGGCAGCAACAAACCCGCTTCGAAATCGACTACATTCGATGTTTTTTTAGGGCAACGTGATTTTGTATTCGATATAACAAAGCACACGCGCCGCAACCACCGGCGACAAAAATACAGGATAGATGGGGTAGGCGATAGGCCGACGGTTATTTGCGATTCAGTGACCTAACATCTCTTCCCAGAAAGGATTGTCATAGGTTCCATCGTTATATCGAGCCCATAGTAAGTTCGGATTCGTGACCATAGAGTTTTTTTTGTGCCAACAAAGATCATATAATAATCTTTCTTGTTTCTGCTGTTCACATCCGCCTGATTTCCCAAAATGAAGCAGCGAGTCAGACGCAGTTTCAATAGTTGTTTTTTGATCGCACAAAATTTCAACCAATTCTTTCATTTTGTCCATATTGTTCGACGCTTGAGACGACAACAGAGAAATTCCCTCTAAAGCCCTGTTTTCATTAACTAACATTCCACTCATTTCTTCACACATGACAACCACTACACAACACGCATACTTCAGTACATCACGAAACATCATAATAACCTCCTAAAATTTTACAAGCAAAACCACATTCAGAAAGCCCAAGCTTTCCTCAAATATTAACAATTTAATCCATTACACAAACCACCACCACTAAAATCAGGATATCACAGACATTTTTCCTAATCAATGGTCTCTTAAGAGAAAATTAACCTTCGTTTCGATGCAATATTTATCAATAACAGCAGAAAAATTATTTCTTTTTACCGGCGATTTAACCACTTCAAAATGAGGTAGCGAAATTTCAGATTATTCACTCTCTTTTTATCACCAACTTACTTATCCAAACGCTGCGAGTTCAGCCTCGATGATTGCGTCGATGTCGTGAAATACATTACGGCTGCGGCAATAATAGCGACAATGCATTGCTCTCAATAACCAACCATGGAATTTCAGAAGTATGCACAAAGGTTAATATTAACCCTGTTCACGAATATGAGCTAATTTAAATATTCTGTTAAAGAGTGAGATTGGCTTCCATTTTGTCTATTATTTTGAACAGGCTAGATGCAAGTTCCAAAGAGCGGCAGCAATGACTATCATCTGATCATCTTTACCAAGCTTATTTCGGAATGGATCAGTCATACATCTAAACCGTTTTATCCCACCGATAGCATGCTCAACAACTATTCTAATTCCAGAGATAATCTTATTTTCAGCGTTTTGCTGTGCCCACAGCTTTTCTCGCTTCTCTTTTTTATCAGGTGGAAGCTCTTTTTTGCATTTTCGTGGCTTTTTATGCGGAATCATTACCGTGTTTCCGTTTTTAAGGATTTTTTCTATGCTACAGAATGCTTTATCTACCCAAATGGCCTTGTCAGGAGGTATGTGCTCAACTACCGCACTTTTCTTCAGCTGTTGAAGATCGTGAACTCGGCCATCTTTGCTCGGAGATACGAATAATATCTCCTTCTTTTCATTACAAATAATCGTGTTTTTGCGAGTATGCCGCTTCTTCTTCCCTGAATATCTTCTGCGTAACAATTTTTGTTTACGAGGCCTCTGAATCGGACGTTCCGTTCCATCAATAAATAGGTCTTTCGCGTCAGGACATAGCTGAAAAAACTCATCCACTGATCGAATCTGGCGCTTCGGCAACGTCACTGTTCTTCCCAGAGCCTTCTCCAGCACTGGAAGAAATTTTTTGGTCCATGCAAAGCAGGCGCTTCTAACTGCTCCAAATACAAAACCCGCCACATCAAATGTCGGATACGTTTTCATGTAAAATAGTATGTACAACAATTTGTGGGATGCGTCTGGTAAAAGCCCCTTAAGGCCTCCTCCTACCGCCCTCTGACGCTCTTTGGACGCTAAGCTTTCTTTCCAGACTTGCTCAAATGTCGGCAATAACACTTCAAATTCCTCTCTGCTCAGACCTGTTAGAGACTTCATTAGGCGATCATTCTTCAATACCATTTCAAAACTTAACATCTCGTCAACCTCTACACAAAATAATACCTACTTTAACTCTTTTTTGGTTGTTGGTGAACAGGGTTATTGTCAATTGTATTCTACGCGGACGACTTTGTGGTCATTCACGAGAGCGAAGAGATCGTTCTGAAAGCAAAGGAATTTGTTGAAGAGTCAACTGTATTTTTTAAAAAGAATCCTAGCAAAGAAAATGTGCAAAACTCTGTTGGATTTTGAGCATAAAAGACCGCTTGCGCAAACGAGTTTTACACAATTTCTTCGCTACCACAGCTGCCATCGGGATTTAAAAAATCCTAGAAGTACTCCTTTTCTTCGCGAAAAAGCCTCATTTTTGAATTCAAAATCACCAACAATTTTCGAGCTACTGCCGTGAGAGCAACTTTGGGAAGTTTTCCTTTTGCAATCAATCGGTTATAGAAATCTTTAACCTTCTTGTTTCCCTTAACCGCGCTGAGTGAAGCAACCAAAAGTGCGTTGCGAACTCGCTTTCGACCGCCTCGTATCGAGCGTTTACCGGATTTTTTTCCGCTATCGTTAGCCATCGGAGCTAGGCCTGCCAGTTTTACGATTTGCCGATTATCCAAACGACCTAATTCCGGTAAATAAGCAATCAAAACCGCTGATGTTTGGGCGCCAATTCCTTTTTCCGTTTGCAAAACTTCCGATTCTTTCGGCGCATTTGCAGCAATTAAGTCTTCAATCGCCTTTTCCGCAACCTCAAGTTGCTTATCAAAATGATCGATGTTCGCTTTTATGCTGTTAGATACAAGCTGCAGATGTTTTTTCGAAAGACGCATTCTTTCCTCTTTTCGCATCTCAACCAACGTGTCGCGATGGCTGACTAACGCCTCCAAATCAATACGAAACTCTGCTTTTTGCTCGTAAATTATTGGCTCCATTTTTTCCCCATACTCAGATAAAATCTTCGCATCTATCTTATCCGTTTTCGCAAGATCGCGTCTAGATCCCGCGAATTTCCTCACGTACATAGGATTTACCATCGCAACTGGAAGTTGATGCGCCAGCAGCTCTTTCAATAAGTGCCGTTCGTAACCTCCTGTCGGTTCCAAAACAACGCGCGCCACATCTTGCTCTTTGCAACGAGCAATCAATTGCTGTATACCATTGATATCATTGCTAAATTTACAATGCTTTCCGTTAATGTACGTATCGATTTCAGATTTCCCTATATCACAACCAATGTTTATCATGCTAAAATCCTCCTCATGTTCGAGCACTAGGCTCTGTTAACTGTTCGATTATCGCTGATTTTGAGGCTTCTGACTCGCAACGAACATTCGTTCTCAGTATTACCGATTAAGCCTCAAAATCCCGAGAAATTGTTGCAACAACTTCTCAGTGCAAATGACTAAACAAATTAATCATAACCTTATTATGACGGAGAAAAATACATGAGTGGTTTACAGGATTCTTCCAAGTTTTAGGCGCTGAGCTTCAAAGCCTGAAGCGTATACTCAATCCAACCTTTGCATTTGTTTATGAAAGCAAGCCATTGGGATCTTTGCTCAGACTTGCAAAAATAGGAGAACATACAATTTTTTCGCAAGATCCACCTTCTGGACGTATATATTTTGATGAGCAAACCTTTTTAAGATTGCCATTCGCTTTGAAAGAGGGCGCTAAATTAGTACTACAAAATTTTACTCGAGGTTCTTATTCAAGAGCCAATTGTGGAATTGAGTTTATTCAAGCTCCCAATCCTGATTCAAGTTCAAGTTCTTCTTCAAGCTCAAGCTCTTCATCAAGTTCGAGTTCTTCATTATCAAGCGCGCCGTAAAACCACTTCGTTCACGTAGTGGATATAAGGCGCTCCACATTAATCTGTTGGTGGATTTTGGGAATCGATGTATTGCCTGATGATTGAGATAGGAGCGCCGCCACACGAGGCCGCAAAATATGACGGAGACCAAAGTACATTTTTGAAGTAGAATTTTTGCGCTATGTCTTGGCGTTCGGATCGAAGCAATCGGCTGGACACTCCTTTTAAGCTATTGACTAATTTCGATATTTGCACTTTTGGGGGGTAATTCACAAGCAGATGAACATGATCTTTTTCGCCGTCCATTTCGATCAGTTCGGTTTCGAAATCTTTACAAACCTTTGAAAAATAAGTTTTTAGCCGATCCAAAGCATCAGCGTCGAAGATTTGTTTTCTATATTTTGTGACGAAAACAAAGTGTACGTGAAAACTAAAAACACAATGCCTTCCGGTTCTAATATCGTTGACTTTTTTCATAGACCAAAGTATACTTTAGCCATGAAGATATTGCAAGCATATAAATTTCAGCTAAAGGCCAAGTCGTTTCAGGAGCAGAAGATGCGCCAAGCGGCCGGCTGTAAATCGGCTGGATTCGGTACCGAAAAAGTAGGAATATCAATGGAAAGCCAAAGCAGGTAACCGTCTCACTTTCTGCTGGGAAATGGTATGTTTCTGTTCAAACCGAGCGGGAAATTGCAGATACTGTACATGAGTCATCAACGGCCATTGGCATCGACGTTGGCATTGCGAAGTTCGCGTCGTTTTCCAATGGTAACGCGATTTTGCCTCTGAGCGCGTTTCGGAAATGCGAAAAAAGGCTGAAGGCAAAGAGCGCGAGTCTTTCGAGAAAGAAGAAATTCTCGAGTAACTGGAGAAAGGAGAAACATCGACTAAATCGATTGCACAAAAAAATGCGAACAAAAGATTGGATTTTTTGCACAAAGCCACGACAAACATCGGCAAAAACCACGCTGTGGTTGTAATGGAAGATTTGCAAGTGAGAAACATGTCCAAATCTGCCTCTGGAACAGTTGAAAATCCAGGAAAAAACGTGAGAGCCAAATCAGGCCTGAATAAGTCGATTCTGGATCAGGGATGGTTCGAGTTCAGACGACAACTGGAGTACAAATTGGTCTGGAAAGGAGGGAAACTCATACTGGTACCTCCGCAATATACCAGTCAGAAGTGCTCATGCTGTGGTTGCATCGATAGGAACAATCGAAAGACTCAAGCAGAGTTCTCATGTCAACGATGCGGACTGGAAATGAACGCCGATCACAATGCGGCAATTAACATACTTGCGGCAGGGCATGCCGTCAAAGCCTGTGGAGAGATTGGCGTTGGCCAGCTCCGTGAAGCAGGAACCTTCCGGGCTCTCGGAGCTTAGGAATCCTCGTCCTTTAGGGCGGGGAGGATGTCAATCCAGCAGCGTGACGCTGGACTCGTTTTCTTTTTAACACAAAAAGGAGTCGACATTGAAAATACATCTCGCACACAATGAAGAAGCTCCAGTAAGAGGATCCAACGTCACGTTGGCTCCAGTAAACGTGTCCAGCTTCAAGCTGGTGAAACATATGACAGACCACGGCATAAAACTAATAGGATGCTACGATAGCGGTGCCGCCATAGCCAGTGGTGAAGAATACAATACTGCATTTACCTCTGACATCACAGAAATCCAGAACCTAATGCAAGGCAACGGAGACAAACATGGACATGCACGCGGACAAATCATCAGGCTATTTCGATTTATTCCGGCAAACG
This sequence comes from Alphaproteobacteria bacterium, assembly GCA_025998775.1. GTDB lineage: Bacteria > Pseudomonadota > Alphaproteobacteria > UBA3830 > UBA3830 > BNWE01. Next base: position 6,082 of record BNWK01000068.1, read on the forward strand.
CAGACTTTGTTTGTATCGATATTGATCGTGGCCATGCAAACGGCATAGATGGATTGGCTAAGTTCTATGAAATGTTCGAGAAGCTTAATATTTTTCGACCACAACTTCCGAAGATACTACAAGATATTGAGAATGGAAGTTTTCCCGTTTACACGGATACGCCATCAGGCGGTTTCCATCTCTATTTCAAATACAAAGGTCGAGCAATGAAGAAGTGCATTCCGGCTCCAAATGTTGAGATATTTCATGCAAATGGAGCCGTAGCTGCACCCGGCAGTATCAAAAACGATAAGCCGTACATTTTTCATGGTAGTTTGGATGATGCGCCGAAACTACCACCAATTATCGAGAAGATAATCCATCAGTCTATGGCGTCAGAAGACCAGTGGAAGGCTCCACCAAAATTCACATATCAGCAGCCAAGAGACAAAAGCATACCAACATTGGAGCAACTGGCGGAATACGCAGAAAACGACGGTAACTATGCCGGAAGAAATGAACTTTGTTTTGAAATCGCTCGTCGTGCAGCAAGATACGGCGACTATTACTCCAAGAATGAAGTAATTAGCTTTTTGCAAAGCTACCACAGGACTAGTGGTCACAAACAAATAAAAAACGCCGTAAGTTCGGCATACAAATACAGGAGGATTCGCAATGGACATTAATTTAGCTGTGCAATTCGGTGCAGAAGCAACTACGACAACAACAGCATCTGAAATCACGGGCGTTTCATAAAATTTTAGAGATATGTTTAGTTAATATTTAGGAGGCTTGTTCGACGAGCTTGCATTACATAAAAATGCACAAAAAAGTAGCAAAAAACGATCGGTTGCTACGTCTTTCAC
>BNWK01000069.1 GCA_025998775.1 Alphaproteobacteria bacterium
TCCAAAATAATCTAAAAACGAATCCTTAATATCGACTTCCATAACAACAATCCTTCAATTACTTGCATAGATTGTTAACCATTTCTTCTTATTCTCATACTAAAATTTTTCATGAGGCCGCCCTGCGGCGGACACGACCTTCTCGCCTTTTTCGACATCGTATCATTAGAAGATGAACAAAAAAATCTCGCAGTGACTGATTTTCTCATATCACTGCGAGTAATTTTCAGATGTCTATTTTTTGCTATCGTCTGAGTTTGAGCTAGATGAGCTGGCACTCGGGCTGGAAGGGCTGCTGCTAAAACTTGAGCTGCTGCTAGCTGTAGTAGGGGATGCGCTTGTAGCACTCAGCACAGGAAACTGGAAAACCGAAAACGGTCTACGCGAAGATGAGAAACTCGGACTTAGACTGCTTCTAAAAAAACTCGAGCTGGATGAGCTACTGCTAAAACTTGAGCTGCCGTTAGTTAGAGCAGAGGACGTGCTCGTAGTACTTGTCGCTAGAAGATACGGCATACTCGGGCTTAGACTGCTGCTAAAACTTGAGCTGCTGCTAGTTGAAGCAGAGGACGTGCTCGGAGCACCGGGCGGTATCGGAAACGGTTTGCTCTGGCTTAGACTGGAGTTTGAGCTTAGAGGCGTCGCTGCTAGAGTTTGAGCGGGATGAGTCGCTATCGACTGCGAAAACTGTGGATATGGCTGATATGCCCTCTCATCGAATCCTACGGCACTGCTACTAGGCGAACTACTACTTGAACTTGAACTGCTGCTAGTTGGAGCTGGGGATGCGTTTGTAGCACTCAGCACCGGAAACGGTCTACTGGAAGGATACATTGAGTAGTACGTGCGGAGGCCGAGTAAATAAATGTCCTGAGGACTAGGCAAGCGACTGCTAGTCAGATTAGCTAAGTGAGCTGCGTTTTGCGGAGACGAGAAACCGATGCCGCTACATGAGCTAGAAGAAAAATTGCTTGAGCTGGATGGGCTGCTGCTGATTGGAGACATAAAGCTGCCACCAACTGGGTAAAAACTATACGGCGATAATCCTCCAGCAACAAAGGAGTGATGTGATGCTGTTTTTAAAGCTTTAGCGTTAGTTTGAGGACGCTCTGCAAATAAAAGCTGATTGAAGCTCGACAACAATCCTCCACGTGATTTTTTCCCGCCACCAAGAGTGAATTTACCAACAAGTATAAGTCCGCGTTGCTTCAGAAGATTCAAAATGTCTTCGCCTGAGCTTTGTGAGCTGCTACTAGAACTCGATGATGAACTCGAACTGCTGCTTGAGCTTGAAGACATACTGTTTTCATCTTCATCATCGGCATTGTCAGTAGATTCCCTGTCATCATCGGCATTGTCAGCAGATTCCCTGTCAGCATCGACATTCCTAGTAGATTCGTCATTGCTATTCTGAGACATTTGAGCGTCATCATCAGCAATCCTGCGACGCTTATCACCTGTGCTATCGCTTCCTTTTGAGTTAGTGGCATTGATGTCATTTCCCTCGGCGTCGCTTTCGTCCGAGTCTTCACTATGATCGTCTCTTTCGGCACCGCCCGCATTTAAATCAAGTTTGTTTTTTTCGTGATCGTTGGAGCTATTAATAACATCATTGCCTCCGTCGCGCTTTCTTTTCTTTTTTGTAAAATTTAAGTTTCCTACTTCATCATCAGTGACATCACAACCAATCCCGTCGTCATCACCGTTTGAAATAGACAAAACATTGTCAACATGCGGGCGAAGGTGGTGGTGCTGTCGAACAATTTTGTTTATATCCACCTTTTTCGAAAAAGAGAGCGTTTTCTTGTCAAGATAAAGTTCGTTAAAGTGCTTTACATATAGGGTTTCACTACTTCCAAGAAGGTAAAGCGTGCGCTCACGTGCATTGTAATAGTCCGCAAGTTTCCGAAATTCATGAGGAAAACATGCGGATGCGACAATGACAAGATTTCTTGCTGCGTCTCTAAAATCTGTAATTTCCTGTGTTGCCAATTGTTGGTCTTGGAATCTCTGACAAAGTTTGTCTCGCTTTCCTAGGGCGTCTCTGATCGCCGCGAGCCATTCGTCTAATAATCCAATGTTTTCGATTGTTATATGATCTTTCTCAATACATATAATACCACAGGATCCAAAAAGCACATCGTATCTAAGTCTGTCATCGCGGACAAATTGGACTAGGCTGCCAGAATTATACCCAAACAAAAGAGATACATACGACCCAAATTCACCTAAAACTATTCTGACTACCTCCTCCAGCGAGTCAAAAAGCGCCTCTCCTTTAATTTCAAGATATTGCTCCTTCTTTTTTTTGTATCCTTTGACATGCGGGCGCGATGTTTTGCTTGCCATGTCATCTTGCGCCAGTGAGCTTGGTCCTCCACGTTCCAGCATTGCTCTAGGTCTATTTTGAAGCCCTTTTGTTCCATTTCTACTTCCACTGTTGCTTGAGCTTAGCAAATTACTACTTGGACTCGAGCTAGATGAACTGCTGCTGCTTGAGCTTGACGAACTACCGCCGCTACTTGAACTTGGTGAACTACTGTTGCTTGAGCTTGCCAAGGTGTTGTCTGAATCTGACGATGGCTTGCTACTGGTTAATGGCGCTCTTTTCAAGTAAAAGGGGCGCATAATCTTTCCAGAGCCCGCCGATTTCTCGCCTTCTTTTAAAGTAGCAGTGGTCGGTTGAACATTACCGTCTAGCTTTTCTATTTCCTTGTCATGTTTCACCAGCGAGCGTGGCCCTCCACGTTCCAGCATCGCATTTTGAAGCCCTTTTGTTCCTTTTCTACTTCCACTGTTGCTTGAGCTTAGCCAATTACTACTTGGAGTCGAGCTAGATGAACCGCTGCTGCTTGAGCTTGACGAACTACCGCCGCTACTTGAACTTGGTGAACTACTGTTGCTTGAGCTTGCCAAGCGGTTGTCTGAATTTGACGATGACTTGTTACTGATTAATGGCGCTTTTTTCAAGGTAAAGAGGCGCTTACTCTTTTCAGAGCTTTCCGATTTCTCGCCTTCTTTTAAAGTACCAGTGGACGGTTGAACATTACCGTCTAGCTTTTTTATTTTCATGCAATCGGCAAAACCAACGACCGCAAAGAGACTGACACTATACAATAAATTTTTTTTCATATATATCTCCAATTTAAATAACCATACTCTTCACTAAAAAAGTATGAAACAAACATTACACTCTTGGAGAAAGATATATGCTGCAGCTTAAAATGTCAACGATAAATTTTACAAAACACCAAAAAAAACTTAACATTTTGTATTTTTGTATCACGCCTCGCCGTCAATCAATCTAACGGCGGACACGACCTTCTCGCCTTTGTCAACTCGGAATAAAATGACTCCCTGGGCTTGGCGTCCTGTTATGCGAATGCTGTTTATTGGACAGCGAATCAATTTTCCACTGTTGGTCACCAGCATTACATCGTCATTTTCTCCAATTGGGAACACCGCTATAACTTTTCCGGTTTTTGAGGTCATGTCGATGTTCTTGATGCCCTGTCCGCCACGTCCGCAGGTTCTGTATTCGAAGGATGAAGTACGTTTTGCCATGCCGTTTTCCGTAACGGTCATGAGCATCTGCTCGACATGCTTCATTTCGTCGTATTTTGCCGGAGGAGGCATAACTTGGTCTACGAGAATTTCCTCACTGCTTCTGCGGAGCCAGTTGGAATATTTTATGTATTCCTCGCGCTCTTCAGCGGTGGAAGTTCCGTTATTCAGAACAGACATCGATATGACTTCATCGTCCCCCAGCAATTTCATGGCACGAACTCCGATGGACGCTCTGCTGTTGAATACGCGAACATCATCCACGGAAAATCGCATGCACTTGCCGAATTTGGACGATATCATGACGTCCATGTTTTCTTTGCAGAGGGAAACGGCAATTAATTTCTCGCCGTTTTCCAGTTTCATGGCGATTTTTCCGCCGGCCTTTATGTTGATGAAATCGCTCAGTTTATTTCTGCGGATGGTACCATGAGATGTGGCAAATACCACATCATAGGATTCCCAGGTGCTTTCGTCGTCTGGAAGTGCCATAACCGTAGACAGAGCCTCGTCGTTTTTGATCTGCAACACATTTACCAGCGCTTTTCCACGGGACTGCGGAGTGGACAGCGGAATTTTGTAGACCTTCATCTGGTACACTATTCCAATGGTAGAGAAAAACAGCACCGGCGTATGGGTATTAGCCACGAAGAGATCATGTACGAAATCCTCGTCTTTGGTGGTCATGCCGGTGCGCCCTTTGCCGCCGCGTCTCTGGGCTCGATAGGTGCTTAGCGGCACTCTCTTGATGTACCCGCTATTGCTGATGGTGACTACCATGTCTTCTTTTTGTATGAAATCTTCGTCTTCCAGATCCATTCCGCCATCTTCAATGGTCGTTCTGCGCGGGCTTCCGAATTCTTCTTTGATTTTCACGAGTTCTTCGCGAATAATTTGATACACCCTTTCGCGGGAACCCAATATATCCAGAAGATCATTGATTTTTATGGCCAACTGAGATAATTCGTCGGAGATCTTTGATCTCACAAGTCCAGTCAATCTATGTAGCCTCAAATCGAGGATTGCCTGTGCCTGAGCATCTGTCAGGCGGCATTTTCCATTGGAATAGACACTTCCGGGATCATTTACCAGACGAATTAGCGGCTCCACATCTTCCGCGTCCCAATCCATTTTCAGAAGCGATATCTTGGCCGTTGCCGAATCCGGACTGGACTTAATAAGCCTTATGACTTCGTCGATATTCGCGACAGCAAGGGCAAGACCTATCAATATATGCGCTCGATCACGTGCTTTATTCAGCTCGAAACGCGTGCGACGTACAACTACTTCTTCACGGAACTCGATGAAGGCTCTCAATACTTCCGGCAGATTCATAAGCTTAGGACGTCCATTGAGGAGCGCCAACATATTCACACCAAAAGATGTCTGAAGTTCAGTGTGTTTAAACAATTGGTTCAGCACAACATCGCCGTTGGCGTCTTTTTTAAGCTCTATGACTACTCGAACGCCATCTTTGTCAGACTCATCTCGAAGATCTGAAATGCCTTCAATTACCTTTTCGTTTACGAGACCGGCGATTTTTTCTATGAGTTTCGATTTGTTTACCTGATAGGGTACTTCAGTAACAATAATGGCCTGACGCTCTTTGCGAACGGTCTCCATTTTTGTTTTTGCTCGTATAATGATGGAGCCGCGACCGGTTTTGAAGGCAGACAGTATTCCGCCACGCCCAATGATAATGCCACCGGTTGGGAAATCCGGACCGGAGATAACGGTTATTAGATCCTCCAAACCTGCTTCTGGATTGTCCACGAGCATGAGGCAGGCATCTATAACTTCAACAAGATTGTGAGTTGGAACGTTTGTAGCCATACCAACGGCAATTCCACTGGATCCGTTCACAATGAAATTTGGAAAACGAGCCGGAAGTAACTTTGGCTCCACCAGGGTTTCATCGTAATTCGGCTGAAAATCAACTGTCTCACTGTAGAGATCTTCCGTAAGTGTGTGCGCTATTTTCGATAGACGCGCCTCAGTGTAACGCATAGCAGCTGGTGGATCGCCGTCCATGGATCCGAAGTTTCCCTGTCCATTGATAAGAATCTCCCGCACAGAAAATGGCTGAGCCATACGTACCATTGCCATGTATATCGGATCATTTCCATGTGGATGATACTTACCCATAACATCACCGACGATGCGGGCAGATTTACGAAATGGCTTATTATAGTCGTAGCCGCTTTCGATCATGCTGTATATAATGCGCCGATGCACAGGTTTCAGACCGTCTCTGACGTCCGGCAAAGCTCTCGCAACAATTACGCTCATGGCGTAATCCAGATAAGACTTCTGCATCTCATCTTCAAGTAACACAGGCATTATCTCGTCTTTTTTAGCGTTCACCGAAAGTCTCCAAATTTAACATTCAACATATTGCAAAAAATACCGCGAATACAGTACTAGAATGGAATTTCGTCTTCCGCAATAGGAGCTGATGTAGGAGTATCGAAGGATGCGCTGGAAGATCCACCATCTGATGGTTTGGAATCCAGCATCGTCAATTCGCCTCTGAATCTCGAGAGAACGACCTCGGTGGTAAATTTCTCCACACCGGCCTGATCCTGCCAGCGACGTGTTTGCAGCTGCCCCTCTATGTATACCTTGGAACCTTTATGAAGATACTTCTCACACACTTCGCAGAGATTCGGATTGAATATCACAATTCTGTGCCACTCAACTTTATCTTTTCTTTCGCCGGTAACCTTATCTTTCCAGGATTCCGACGTCGCCAACGTGAAATTAACGATCTTAGATCCATCCTGAGCGCTTCTAACTTCAGGATCTCTACCGAGATTACCAACTAAAATAACTTTATTTATACTTCCTGCCATAAAACTCACCTTACAATACCAGTCATTCTACATATTAAATTAACAAACTTCAACTATCGGAGTTAATAGTTTATTAATCCATTATTCGCATTATAAGTAAATTTGTGTGTGAACACAGTGGTCTGCGCATTCAGAATTTGATTTGCAGATCCAACGTCACGTTGGTCATGTTTTTATCTCGCACATTATAGGAGCATGATCCGATGGTCTTGGGAGTTCTCTAGCGAAACGCAATACCTCTCCGTTATTGAATATCAAGCTGGCTTTCTGCGACAGATAAAAATGATCTATTCTAAAACCAATATCGTTCTTGAAATTACTTGGACGGCGATAATCCCACCAGGTGAGTCCCTCCTTTTCGAGAATATCGCAGAAACCGGAATCTCGGATGTCCTTTAGCAGACTTCTTTCCGCTTCGGAACACATAATTCCATCGTAATCAGGCTTGGGGGCATCGCAGG
>BNWK01000070.1 GCA_025998775.1 Alphaproteobacteria bacterium
CAGGATCTGTTCGGCCTGCTCGTCAACCACGAGAAGGAGATTGGCGAGGAGGAGCAGGAGAACCGGCGCCTCGTGGCGGCGCTGGGCAAGGCCGGCGTCGAGATCAACCGTCTGCGCAGGCGGCTCGGCATCAGCGACAAGACGCCCGAGGAGCTTGCGGAGGAGCAGGCGCAACAGGAGGCCGAGGAGGAGAAAACCAAAAAGCAGAAGAACCAGCTGCTGAAGGCGCTGCAGGATGCAGTGAAGGCACGCGGCGAGGCAGAGGAGGCGAAGGCGGCGGCGGGGAAGGCCCAGCAGGATGCGGTGAAAGCCAAGCGGGACAATGAGAAGGCATCAGAGGATGTGGTGGGCCTGAAGGAGGAGGCAGAGGAGATCAGAGCAGAGGCGGAGAAGGCCCGGGAGGAGGCTGAGAAGGAGCGCGAGGAGGCGAAGAAGGTCAGAAAGGAGGTGGAGAAGTTGAAGGGTGTCGATGCTGTACAGGCTGCCGTGGACGCGTCCCTCGCAGCGGAGAAGGCCAAAGCGGAGATTGAGAAGCTGAAGGAGGAGAACGAGGAACTGAAAAAGAAGGCTGCAAAGGCAGAGAAGGATGCGGAGAAGGCGAAGGCAGAGAAGGAGCATGCATTGGACGTAATGGAAAAAAGCTTCGACCCTGCAGTGGCGAAGGACAACCAACAGCTGAGGAAACTGCTTGCCGAGAACGACGAACTGAAAAGGAAGCTTGATCAAACGGAGGAGGATAAAGATGATGCACAAAAGGGGAAAGAGAAAGCGAAGGGAGGTGCCCCAGAGACTCCACAAGGTGCTGAACAGTTGAAGAACGAAAACGCGAAACTGAAGGCGGAAAACCAGGATCTGAAGAAGAAGAATGAACAGGCAGAGAAGGAGAAGGACGCTGCGGTGAAGGCACTCGAGGAGCAGGAGAAGACTCGGGGTTTGGAGGCTATTGCGGCCCTTGCACGGGGGGAGGATGTCCCAGTTCCAAAGGAAAGGGAGGGACCGGCAGGGCTGAAGGATCCCGACTACCAGGCCTTATTGCAGAAGAGCGAAGAGGCGGTGGCTGAGAAGGAAAGGGAGAACGCTCTTTTGCGGGCGGAGCTTGGAAAGGCGAAGCAAGAGCAGTCCAAGGCGGCGGCGGCGGCGGATGCGGCCAAGCAGGAGAACGATGAATTGAAGAAAGAGATCGAAAAGCTGAAGAGCGGACAGCCCCTGGAAAGATCACTGCCTCCTCAGACAGCAGCAGGGCAGGGGGGTACACAAAAAGAAAAGGAAGAAGTGCAGAAAGCGAAGGAGGCTCTGCTGGCAAAGAGTGCTGAACTCCAGCAAGCTCTTGCTCAGGCGCAGAAAGCAAAGGAGGATGCTCAGAAAGCAAGGGAGGATGCTCAGAAAGAAAAAGAGGAGACGCAGAAGGCAAAGGAAGCCATGTTGGCGAAGGGCAATGAACTTCAAAGGGCCCTTGCAGGTTCGAAAGATGCACAAAAGGAAAAGGAAGAAGCGCAGAGGTTGAAAGAGGCGATATTGGCGAAGGGTAATGAACTACAAAGAGCTTTTGCAACCGCACAAAGGGAAAAGGAAGAAGCGCAGAAGATGAAGGAGGCGATATTGGCGAAAGGTGCTGAAATACAAAGGGCTCTTGCAGCTGCCAAAGGTACACCTGGAAACGCATCCAAGGAAAAGGAAGAAGCGCAGAAGGCGAGAGATGAGGCACTGAAGGCGAAGGCAGAGGCACAGAAAGAGAAGGCAGAAGCACAGAAAGAGAAGGCGGAAGCTCAGAAAGAAAAAGAAGAATCGAAGAAGTTGAAGGAGGAGATGCAGGCGAAAGTCGCCGAGCTGCAGAAGGCCCTGGCAGCTGCCAAGGCGGCTCCGCCTGCAGCCACTCCAACACAGTCGCCTGCAGCAACGCCAACACAATCGCCTGGTACGACTCCGACTCAATCGGACGAGGCAGTTCAGAAGGACTTTATGGAGCTGCTCTTAGTGGCTCACACGGGCGAAGAGGCGCTGGCTTGGGAGAGGTACGAGAACGGGCGGCTGCGTGAGGCGCTTGCGAAGGCGAGGGGGCAGAGAGGAGGAGTGGCATTCGGAACGAGATCAGCAGCGGCAGCGGCGGCGGGCAGCCCGGAGGAGAGGGATGCACAGATCGCGGCACTGCAGGAGGAGATTGAGAAGATGAGGGAGGAGCAGGCGGATCGGGAGCAGGAGAAGGAGGACATGAATCCGAAGGAGAACGAGACGAAGGAGGAGCGGGAGGCACGGCTGCGGAGAGTTCTGAAGCGGCAGCGGAAGGAGAAAGACAACGTGAAGCAGAAGAACAAGTCGTTGAAGAAAGAGCTTAACAGCATCGACGGACAGTACCTTGAACAGCTCGAGTTTGCGCAAGAGGAGCTTGAGACCCTCGAAAAGTGTGTGTGTGTGTGTGTGTGTGTTTGTGTTGTTTTAAAGTGTGTATGTGTTCGTGTGTTTGTGTTGATGTTTATAAGCTTCTTTTTTTTTTGTGGTTATTTAGGGTGAGTTGTATAATGATGTTTTTGTATCTTTAACCGCTTTTTTTTTTCCTTTTTTCCTTTTTCTTTTTCCAGTGAAAATCAAAGGCTTCTCGAGGAGAATAATTCGCTGAGGCGCCGGCTTGGCGACAGCAGTCCCGGCAAGGGCGACGCGACACCCACCTTGTCAACAACACCGAGGCTCGACCAATCATCGACAAGGAGGAGACCGCGGGATAACAAGCAGCTGATATCCAAGTACAAGAACCTGAAGAAGGAAAAGAACAACATCGACAAGGATTACCTCGATGAGATCGAGTTCGCCGCAGAGGAGCTGGAGCGTCTTGAGAAGTGTGTTGTGTGTGCATATATGTAAGTCTGTATGTGTGTTGTTGGTTGTATGTGTGTGTGTGTTGTTGATGATGACGAGGAGGAGGAGGATGCGGTATACTAAGCAGACAGAGAAGGGGTTGATTAAGGAAGTGTTTAAGTGGAAGTGGGAGGAGAAAACGAGTTCTTTGATGAGTAGAAAACGAAGCAGAAGACTTTGAAGGAGGGGATGAAGAAGAAGATTTTGAAAAGGAAAATGAAGAGGAGGCAGAGGAGGACAAACCAGACGACTGGGACTGAGACTGCAAAGCCGAGGGGAATTGGGACTGGGGCATTGCCACCCACACTTGTACTCACGACTGAGCTGGACTCTGCAGCTGCACTACTTCCGCTCTTAGGAGGCGAGGCGAGGAGTCCTTTCTTTTCATTCGTCTGCCCTGCTTCAGCAGGTCCTGCATTTGCTGAAGTTTGTGCGCCTGTGTGTGTGCCTGTGCCTGCACGCGTACCAGCCATTGCTGTTGATGGTGCGGGCGCTGCAGGTGCTGGTGCTGCGGTTGGTGCTGGTGCAGTCTGGGTCTTTGTGGAATATGACACCGAGCCAACAGGAGCAATCCGATAAGAAAACTGCAGCGACGACACTGCAGGAGCAGGAGCAGGAGCAGGAGCAGTGGTGATGCTAGTGGTAGCACGAGAAGAAGAAGAAGAAGAAGGAACAGCCTCTGGCAGCGTGTGTGTAGTGGAGGTTCCGGCAGCTTTAGACCGGGAAGGTGTAGTAGGTGTCAGCATGCGCGGGCTGTTGTCTGGGTGTAAGGGGAGAATGAAGAAGAAGAAGAAGAGAAGGAGGAGAATGAGGAGGAGGAAGAGGGGGAAGAAGAAGAGGAGGAGGAGGAGGGGGAGAACAAGAGCGAGTCTGGTATGCCACGCGAGGAGACCGGCGTGCGCGTGCTGTCGGTGGTGCGTGTGCGTGTGCTGCTTCTCGCAGAGCGTGTGCTGTCCGTCGTCGGCGTCAGCTCAGGAGTTGGCGCGTTCGAGTACGAGGTAGATGACATGGATGAGGCGTACGACGCGGTGGAGGCCGAAGAAGGAGTGGTGGCTGTAGACTACGGCCCACTCCAGCCATCACTGCCTACGCCGCCTATGCTAGCACTGGCATGATCCCAGCTCCCACCACCACCACCAGCACCACCCCAACCATCGGTGCCTGGGCCAGCACTGGCATCAGCCCTGCCACCATCACCAGCACCAGCAACAGCAACAGCAACGACAGCAGACTGCGATTGCGCTGTTTGGAAAGACATTCTTTTCAAAGCAGCAGCAGAGGCATTGATCGTTTGCGTGTTGGTGTTTGTGTTAATGCTAGTATTTATGTTACGTGTGTGTTTGTAATTTTTTATGTGCTTCGGATTTCGTTCACAACCACAGGACCCGGGGCAGCCTTAGGATTTCCAGCGGCAGGTTTTTTCCTGTGAAAACCTGTGTAATACCACTTGTATTATTGTTGTTGTTGCTACCCACTACTATCACTGCTCGCATCACCACAACTACCTGCTCAGCCATTGATATCAAATCTTGTTTGTTACTACCACGTGAGTAAAAATATTCAGTTCATCTTTACGTAATAAGCAACCACACTAAAGATTATCACTCATGTGGGTTTAAAAGCACGTTTGAGCTTGACTGTGTACAGTCTGTGCTTGATTATGTACAGTCTGGTTTTATTTCTCTGATTGTGTATTTTGAAGTCGACTGGAGTTTGTCTGCCAGTGGCGGTGTGTTTAAGCAATCGAAAAAAGTTTGAAGTGCCTCAAACTTACACTTTTTTGATGTTTCGTTTTATAATATTATGATCTTTATTTTCAGGTTTTGATGATGGAGAATTTTGACGATGGATCTCCAAGTCATGCCATGACAGGATCGAGTGTGGTGAGCTTGCGGACGAGTAGGTAAGAGTGGATTCATTTGCAGGAGGAACAGACGCTAATGTTGTGATAATTTTTTTTTGTTTCATTATATATGTATGCATTCATTATTTTATTTTGATTTTTAGTTTGAGTTTTGGAATATTTAAAATGTATTTTTGTGTTTTATGTGGAAGAGAAAATAAAAAAATTAATCACAGATAAACTGACGAAGGAACTCACTTTCCCTTATTCACTCGACTTCCACAACACCTATTCATTTTGTACATTCCCAAACTCCTTAACACATACAATTTCTCACACACAAAACGTCCACAACAAACGTAAAGTAAACATATTTGTGTGAAACTTCGTCTGACGAGCAGAGTGTTGGTGGGCAACTGATAATACTGATGTTGATGTTGGAAGTTGGGAGGGAATATCGGTAAAGGAGGAAGGCGGTAGAGGTAGAGGAAGGGATAATCAATAGGCAAAAAAAAAAAAAAAGGATCCCTAATGTGAATGCGGAGAATTGCCAGTCTTTGTTCGACGTACAATACGATGAGTAATGGCATTGCTTTGCTTTATGAACAACTCCAAACTTTGGCCTGTCTTGGCCTGAGTCATCACTCATCAACGCCAGAGCCAATGCCAATGTCAATGCCCAATAGGATTGGCAATAAAGACCCCCAATGCCAGTGCAAGTGTCGATGCCAGCGGTTGTGAACAACTCAATGTTTAGTGGGGGATTTCTCATTCTAGACTCAGGCTTGTTAACGACAAGCAGAGTGCTCTTTTGCGAATGCGAATACCACTACGAGCGCTGATATCAGCGGGAATACAGTCATTCTGATTACATGCCTCAACTGAATCATTCTATTTTTTTTTCCAAAATACATATTTTTTTTTTTTTTTTCAAGATACATATTTAAATTAAGCGAGGTGAAAATCAAAAATCAAAATTTAATCTTTCTCTCCACACAAACACTAAACAAACAAACAAAGGAAAGAATGAGAGAATAAAAACACAAAGAAAAAAGGAAGAAGAGAAAACAAAAAGAAAAAAACTAGAAGACATGAAAAACAAAGCTTAAAAAAATAAAAAACTTAAAAAAAATAAAAAATAAAAACTAGGAAGTTACATCAACCTCATTTTCTCGCTCTGTGCAGTTCCCTTTCCAAATCTGCTATTTTCCTTTCCATAGCCTGAATATTACACAACATACAGTCAGTTTAGCCAACAACAAAAGCAACAACACAAGTAAATCAAAAAAAAAAACCAGTCTCTCTCTCTCTTGGGTTTGAGCAAATTTATTCAAACGAATGATATTTGCTTTGTGTCTGAAACACTCCTCTTCCAGGCTTGCATAGGACCTGTCCTTTTTCCTGCAATCAAAAGGAAAATAACATAATTCAAAGAATAGCCATACATACATACAACACACACATACCCTGCTGTTTTTGCCAGGTCTATCCTATCTCCCGCCCCCACGTTTCTCAGCTCCTCCTGTAGCCGCTCGTTCTCCTTCTGCACCTTGTCCGAATCTCTGAGCAGCTTGTGCAGCCGTGAGTTCTCGGCCTTCAGCCTCTCCGTTTCTGCGAAACTCTCCTCCTCCCTCTCCAAGTCCTGAGCGCTCGTCACTCTCTTCCCTGTCTCTGTATCCCTCAGCTGCCGCTGGAGCCGCGCGATGTCTGTCTTCAGTTTTTGGTTCTCGCGCGCAAGCTCGCCCTGGTCCTGGCTCTGGCGCGGCTTGAACTCCCGGGCCTGGCCGCCCAGCCCTCTGCCACAATAGTATGCAATACATCCATCCATGCGTGATTAGAAAACATGAAAAAAAAAAAAAAAAAACTATTTCATAAATCAAAAAAAAAAAAAAAAAAAAAAAAAAAAAAAAAAAAGAACTATTTCATAAATCAAAAAAAAAAAGAGAGAGAAAGAGAAAGAAAGAAAACTGTTGTCCTCTCAATTGTTCGTTCTCCTCTTCCAAGTCCAAATTTTCCCTTCGTAGCATAAACAAAATAAATCCAACACACACACACAAACACACACACACATATACATAC
>BNWK01000071.1 GCA_025998775.1 Alphaproteobacteria bacterium
CCTGTACATGCTCCTTCTACTTCTCCTCCTACTCCTCACCCTGCTGTTCCCCCTCAAAAGTACGAAACATACACATACCCCAACCGAACGAACAACGCAAACGAGACGGAGGAGGGCCCTTTGCTTACAGCGTTTTCTAAGAACTACTTCAGAGAGGCAGTGTTTGTGGATGGCGCTATGCATCCACCACCCCAAGATAACACACCTCGAACACAGACTTCCACTTCCGACTTACTTCATTGTGACAAATTCTCACCTATTCAGAATGCACGGTCGTCTTCCTCCAACGCCTCCAGTCTACCACAAGATATGTCCACCCACACATCTTTTGCCTCTCTGGTGCCGTATGCTTTATGTGCTTCAGAATCAATGAGAGATGCGAGGGATGCGGGTAACAATCCAGGTTGTGAAACAGAGGGTGACGAAGATGAAACGTGTGAAGCGGAAGGTGTACGGTTTGCAGTAGCAGGAGATAACTTGAAAGGCGAGCCTGGAGAAAGATGCAGTGTTTCATTCGTGAGCACAGGGTACATGGACGGGTTTAATGAAGACGGGGAGGATGAAGAAGAAGAGGAGGTAGACGAGGACGAAGAAGTTGAAGTGGAGGAGGAGGAGGTTGCGTTGAGAAACGATGAAGACGACGAAGAAGGTACTGGAGGAGTGAGAGCAGGCGGAGGAAAAGAAGGCACAGCCGAACACTTCCGATGCGAAATTAGGGAGGACACGTGTGAAGACGTGTAAGAGCCGTCGGAGCACAGAGAAGAGCAGCTGTAAGAAAAGGAAGAGGAGGAGGAGGAGGAGTGATGTGACGATCTCGGAGAAGAAGTGGAGTGTACGGAGGAGCGACTGGAAGAAGCACAGCTGGAGGAGCGACGTGGAGAAGGGCGTGACAACGGAGGAGGTGTCGACCCTCGAGAAGGCGAAAGAGACAGTGATGGATGGCAGGAAGACGGTCGTGAAGGTGGATGCGGCTGCTGCTTCTGGCCCTGGCCCTGGCCCTGCTTCTGCTGCTGCTGCTGATTCTGCTGCTGCTCCCGCTGTCGCTGCTGCTGTTGCTGCTGCTGCTGCTTCCGCCGCTGCTGCTCGAAGTGTGCGTACCGCGCAAGGGTGTGCAGCAGCCGCTGCTGCCGCCTCCTGTGCAGTGTCTGCAGCGGATGGATGGCGTTGGCTATGTCCGCTCCTAGTGCAGGCAGCGAAGATGAACGACGCACGCGGAGGGCGCTGCGTTTGATGGAGGGGAAGTGAGGAGAAGGAAGAAGGGGTGGGGCAGAGGGAGACGATGAGGAAGAGGAGGAGGAAGAGGAAGACGATGAGGAAGAGGAAGAGGAAGAGGAAGGAGGCTTAGTTGCAAAAGACTGATGTGTGCAGAAGGGGGAACGGGTATGCGAACGGGAGTGGGAATGTGAATGAGAACGTGTATGCGGAGGCTTGTCAGGATGATAGTCAGGATGAGCACGCTGTACAGAATCAGCTCGGGTGTGGGGACGTGAACGAGACGTGGACGCTAGATGCCTCTTACCAACTTCTGCCCTGTCTCCTTTATCTTCTTCATTCATGCCTTCTTCATGGTAACGATATCTGTGGTGTTTGTGGAAATGGAGGCGTTTTCTAACGGACAAAGGGAATAGCAGAGGAGGAAGAGAGATTGACGAGACAAAGAAGCGTCCATTATCATTACTTTCTTTCTTCCTGAAAGTCTCCTGTGTCTTCTTCTTCTTATGCGTGGAATAGAATGGTTTCCCGCCTGTTTGCTTGTCTTTGCTTAGTGCAGTGTTGGGAAGAAACAGCGAGGAGGGGACAGAATGAGAGGCTGAAGATGAAAACGTAGGCAGTGGAGCTGCTGCAGAAGAGGAGGAGGACGACGTATAGGATGAAGAAGACGAAGACAGTGTGATTGATTTGAAGTGCTGCGGACTCTCAGATCTTGCTTTGACATTCACGGAAAAGGAAAGTGAGGATGGCAGAGGGAATGCAGAGGGGGATAATGGAAAACTGGATGAGGGTGGAAGACTTTCTTTTCTTCTTCTTCTCACTCTCTTCTCAGCATCTAAGTTCTTTGCCACCGGTCTGAGGGTAGTTCTACTACCAATGCTTGCAAGGGAAGTAGAAGACGACGTAGAAGTAACAAAGCAAACAGACGATGTGTTTCTCAATGATGCAGATACAGATGCAGAGGCAGAGGCAGAGGCAGAGGCAGAAGCAGAAGCAGAGGCAGAAGCAGAGGCAGAGGCAGATGTAGAGGCAGAGACAGTAGCTGATGCAGGCTGCAGACGGTTCACGCGAGTGTTGGCACACGCTACCGACCCAGGCCTGTGGGCACCGGCGTGTGAAGTGTGTGAGAGAGGTTGCGGCCTTGTCTGCACGAGCGAGAAGGGGTTTGAAGAAGAAGAGGAAGAAGAAGAGGAAGAAGAAGAGGAAGATGTGGTGGATGAGGAGAAAGGGATGGACGATAAGGTGGAGGAGAGGGCATTCGCAGAAGCAGCTGAAGTTGTTGTTTCGGAGGGAGAGAATGAAGAAAGAGAGGAGGGGTTCGTGATAAAGAGAGGAGGAGTGTTGGTGATGTGAGAAAACGAGTGGGAACGGAAGGATCTTGTCTTGGAAAAGAGTGGGGGAAGAAAAGGCGAACATATCTGAGGGGATGATGATGATACAACAGAAGCAGATGATGATGATGAGGAGGAGGAGGAGGAGGAGGAAGAAGAAGAAGAAGGGGGAGGAGGAAAAAGTGAGGTATTCTTTGGAGGTTTTAGCGGTTTCACAGTGTCTAATTTCATTGGAGTGGTTTTTGTTGTTGTAGTAATTGTTGATGCAGCAGCAGGTGCCACTGTTGCTGCTTGTGTATTATTTGTAGATGCACTTACTGAGGAACTCGTTCCTTCCAGTGGTGGAGATGTTGGCAATGCCTCAAACACAGCAGGTACGGGCTTTTTAGGGTAAATCGACGGAAGAGCAAAAGCAGAAGTATCTTCATTGGATGAGGAGGATGCAGCAGAGGAGGAGGGGGAGGAGGAGGAGGAAGAAGAAGAAGAGGATAAGGGGGATGATGATGATGAGGAAGAGGAGGAACAAGAAGAAGACGAGGATGATGAAGGCAGCAGGTATCCGTCCCCCAATCGCGACTCTTCGAACAGCACACATGCGTTGTTGATGGACGCGCAGGAGGGGAGTACAAACGGAGGAGGGTCCGAGCCGTACACAAAGACAGACCGTATGGGCGACGCTCCGTACCTCCCTGTGGAGACCGTGGGTGGCGTTGTTCCCTGCGAGAAGCCGGGGACAGACACTGGCACAGGCACAGGCACAGGCGGCGTCTCGGACGCGGCGGGTGCCGGTGACGTCGAGAGGGACGGCCTCGCCTCAGGCGACGACGAAGAGGACCCGCGGGCAGGAAGCGTGTGTGAGAAGGGTATGGGGGAAGTTGTCGAGGAGGAGGAGGAGAACATGGAGGGTGTGGATGAGGAAGGCATCGTGAAAGTGCGCACAAAGGGAGAGTAGATCTCCGCAGGCAACACGCCGCTGTTGCTCGCGGTGCTCCGCTCAGTCTCCTTCCTTTCAGTCTCCTTCCCATCAGCTGCAGCAGAAGAAGAAGAAGAGGAAGGCTGTGGGAGAGGAGGAGGAGGTGGAGGAAGAGAAGGAGGGTGTGGTGGGGGAGGCGGAGCCGTGCCGTATATTGAATACTTGTACTTGTAGTTGATAGGCAGAACCTGGTGGAGAAAGAAAAAAAAAAAAGAGAGAGAGAAAAGGAAATCTTGAGAAAAAATCTAATACTTAATCACGCCACTTACCATACAATACAACATTCAATCTAATTTCAGCCAAACAGACGAAACGCACCGAACAACTCGAGTAATAGCACACTCCCAACACAGTAACACATCCCTAGACAATATCACTTCCACTTCTACATAACACATACCCACACCCCATCCCATTCCATCCCCATCCTGCCAACACACAACAGCACACCCATTCGAAGGGAAAGAACGAAGAGTCGAGGATGGGCAGCAGCTGCGAATCATACTCCACCGCGTCGAGCGTGAGAGGCGGAGAGACCGAGTGTGGAAAATACGGGCCCGTGGGGAAGCACGACGAAAATGTGGAGGACACTGAGCAGCCGCAGCCGCTGGAGGACGAGCAGCATACCTGAGGAGGAAGGCTGTTTCCCACATCGCCCACGGTGCAGATGCCAGTGCCCCCGCTGTTGCTACCACCGCCACCACTGCTGCCGACGCTGGTGCAGGGTGAACCCCGGTGCTTCACACACAAGCCGGATGAGGCGGAGGACGATGAGGAAGACAGTCGCGCCTGAGAGGCAGCGGTGCTGTAGCTGTTGAGGGTGGAAAAACTGTAGGCTGTGAAAAAATATATATATATATACATATATATATAGAAAAGTAGACACAAAAGGAAAACGAATCCAAAAACAAAACAAAACAAAATAAAATAAAATAAAACGAATCCAGAACAAACCATTCCGGACGCTAGCCGCTCCAACAAGCAGAAGGCGGAAAAGCAGCCGCTTGAGATAGACATAGTCCGGTGCTGCTTCAAACGTGAGTGCACGCACATACGAGAGGAAGAGACATGCCTCAATTGGGCAGCCATCGCACAATGTCTCAACGGGCGTGGATATTTTCGCCTCTGCGATCTTCGCATATTTCGCTTTAGCATCATCATCTTGGATACCCTGTGAGAGAGGGATGATTAGCAAATGAGAGGAGAGGAGTGGAATACAAAGATTGACAACTGATACTTTGTTTTTGGCATCACTCTTGTCAAATAAAAAGAGAAAACTAGTTAGGATGGGTACTGGTAGAAGCAAAACTCAAATGGAACAGAAAAACAACAAATGGAAATAAGAGAAAGAGCGAGAAGAATGGAGAACAAAAAAAGGAAGCAAATACACAGAATTTAAAACCTGCCAAGGAAGAAAACCTTTCAGAAAGTAAATGAGAGCATATCCAAGCGATTCGAGATCATCTTTCCTGCTGAGTTCGAATCCAAGATGTGCATTGATAGGGGCTAGAGACAACACGATTAACTCCAAAAATAGAAACAGAGGTCATACCATATCTTGGTGTGCCAGTCAAATTTGTTTTGGTTTTAAAGGAAATGTGGTTACCAGTTTGTGAGTTCACATATTTTCTTGACAAGCCACAATCCAAGAGATATACTATTGCTTGTTTTGAATGCAGACCCAGTAGGAAATTAGAGGGTTTAACATCACGATGAACATACTATATATTCATCCAACAGCAAATAAAAACGAAAGAAGATGAAAACCCCCTTTGAATGCATATATTCTAATCTTGAAAGAGTTTGCAGTCCAATATTTCCAATAGTGCCCAAAGAAAACTTTCTGCTCATTTCATCAAATTGCTGTTCCAGATTATTTCCCAACAATTCCAACACCATAACATTAAAGGTTATTTCCTTCTGTTGAAAAGTTTGAAAAAGTTAAACAAAACCAAACAGGTACTTCCTTTTGTGTAGATTTCACTTTTTCTTCTCCAAAATATATAATTTTCCTTTTGTTGAAAAGTTTGAAGAAGTCAAAAAAATCACATAAAGGCAAACGGGAACCCGATTTCTCCTTGCAACTGCGAAAGTACTTTATGCTCATTGTTCATTGTTGAATAGTCATCCCTTATTTCTATTTTTGCAGCATATTTTTCGTTGCTTTCGAGATCTTCAACCAAGAAAACCCATCCAAAAGAACCTTTCCTGAAATAGAATGCAAATTTTGATGGAAAAAATTAAACCCAATTTTTTTTTTCAAAGAAAATTTATTTCCGATTGTTTTTGGAATTAGATCATTCGAAATTTCATCCATATATAAAAATTGATAAAATTCAAATATAATTACTAAAGTGTATTTTTAGAACATTTTTTTTTGAGAACAATGGTTTTTCGGATTTGATGTCTTGGATTTCTTTTCATTGTTCAGTTGAAACAATGAAAATAGAGAAAATAGAAAGCAGAGAAAATAGAGAAAATAATTATTATGGGACGTATCAGAGTATCTTTATCATCTCCCAAATTTGATTTGTAAGTTGACCGAAAAAGGTTATTTCTCTTACAACTTTTATTTTTTTGCTCTTACAACTTTTATTTCTTCTTCTTCTTTTTTAGCCTGTTTTTTTGCTTTCATTGATTGGTACAGATACTAAAAGAGAAATCAGTCTTCTCACTCTCTGCCCTCCTCCTCCTGCTCAACTTCATCATCTCCCACGTCATCTTTTTTGTCTTCTCCATCATGTCTGCTGCATTATGCAGCATCTGATACTTATCCCTCTCTATCCACTTCCCCTCCATCTTCTTCATCTTTGTCTCCTACACTTTATTGCTCTTCCTCCTACTGCCCTACAGATCCATCATCATGGTCTTTCGCCTTCTTCTGCTGTTACCTCTCTTCAGACTTCTGCTTCTGCTATTCCTCCTCCTACTGCTTCTCTTCCTCTTCTTCATTCAACGTGTTTCCTTCATTCAATGTGTCTCCTTCCACCAGATCCCCATACTTCTCTTTCCCTATGTCATCCTCTTCCTCTTCCTCTTATTACTTCCTCCTCTTCATCGCCACCATACTCACTCGCCCGCTACACCTCTTTGACCCTCATATCCTCGTCTTCACCCTCTTGCTGCAACCACCCCCACCCCCAAAATACACACCTACGTCAGCGTTACTGTCATTCCCC
>BNWK01000072.1 GCA_025998775.1 Alphaproteobacteria bacterium
GCTGTATGTGTGTGGGTGTATTTGAGCGAGTGAATAAGTTAATTTTTTTTTTTTTTTTTTTTCTTTTTTTTTTTTTTTCATTTTTTTTTTTTTTTTTTTTTTTTTTTGCCTTTTTTTTTTCCCGCTGTTTTTTTCTTTTTTTTTTTTTTTTTTTTTTTTTTTTTTTCTCTTTTTTTTTTTTTTTTTTTTTTACTTTTATTTATTTACTTCCGTTTCACTTTTTTTTCGTTTATTTTTCGAACATCAAAAAATATGAGAGAGATGGTCTTGTACAAAGTTGTGATAGATTTTTACTGGACAAGTGATGTTTTTACAGCCGAACAAATAATCGAAAGACTTTTTAGGTCAAGATTTATATTCATCCATTAGCAACGACGAGTATGTAGTATCATTCAAACTCTACGATTTAACAAAACTGACAACCACTCTCACAGCCATAGGAGAAGCAAACATTGAATTCTCTACAGTCATTTGTTCTATAGATCAACTCTTTTTAATTTTACCAAGGAAAATAATTACCAGTGGGATACAACCCGTGAATTAAAAACGAACATATGTGATTATAAGGAATGAGAAAAACATGAAAAACACTAAAACTAATTTATTTTTTTTCATTCTTTCTATTTTTATAATGTCTCAACAAATTACCCCTGAAGTGATTAAAAATTTGGAAAACACAGGAATCATTGAAGATCCTGAAACTATTATTCCGAAACTTTCCGAAAATGCTCACGCAAATACTTACCCTTTTAATCATGGAAGATACTTTTTCGATTCTGATT
Organism: Alphaproteobacteria bacterium; assembly: GCA_025998775.1. Taxonomy (GTDB): domain Bacteria; phylum Pseudomonadota; class Alphaproteobacteria; order UBA3830; family UBA3830; genus BNWE01. The sequence goes on from BNWK01000072.1 coordinate 783, forward strand.
CATTCCTGGTGGATTTTTCCTCATGTACTTTTGAATGCCATTGGAATTCATGTGAAAAATTTAATGATGAAAATTTATGGTGATCAATTTCCTCATGTACTTTTGAATGCCATTGGAATTCAGAAAGCCATATCCGTTGCTGTTGCCACTTACAAACTTCAACATGGATTGAATTAAAAAAGTTGTTTGTTTGTAAACCACTCGTCTTTCCATTTTTTTTTTTTTACTGCACTTTTTTTTCCTCCCACTTTTAATATGAATTGAATTTTTTATCCGAGATTAAAAGTTGAGGTTAAAAGACACAATTCGAAAATTACAAGACTTTGCAAAGAAGTCATGCGGTATTGAATATCCTGGATAAACCGTGAGTAAAATGTTCGCCTGATTATTTTTGTGTCATTCAAAAATGGTCGATATATTCGACAGAATCAAGACTGCATACAATTGGGTCAAAGAAAATGGAAAGAAGAAGATAGTGCCAATCGTCGGAAAACTCGGTGATTTAGTTCAAAGTGAAATGGTACAAGGATTACTCAAACTCGGAGCAGAACATTTCGGAATGGGTGATTTATTAGAGAAAGCAAACAAAATAGCGAAAATTGCAAGTTCAGCAACGGACTCATACGTAGCAGACACAAATAAATCAATCTTTGATATCGTTGAAGATCCAGCTGGCAACCACGGTGATCTCGGAATTAAAGGACTAAACAGAGACCTAATATCAAAAATAGGTGATAACGCAAAAGCAACAAGGAATACCATAAACAACTTTCAAGAAAAGGGATTCAATAAAGATACATTAATGGGTGCTTACGACATATATGAACAAATCACTAAAAAGGACACACTCACGGATAAAATGAAAAGCAAAATGGAAGATCTCAAATATAACACCGCTAAAACAATTGCAAATATAAGAAAGAATTCATTAGGCACAAATAGTTCTGGTATAATTAAAGCCAGTAATTTCATACCTGGAGTTGCAGTCGGTAAAGCCTTGTATAGAAACCCTGTCAAAGGACTTAATTTAATCCCTGGTGTTGCACTCGGTAAAGGTTTAGCCTCTGGTTATCGAACACTAAAAACAGTCTAACTAAACGTCCGGGTGATTTACATGATAAAATCCAATTAACCAACAGTACAACACCGGCTAAGAAATGGTCGTGGGGAAAGAAAAAATGAGGAATAGTTTCGGATTTATTTTTACATCAATGAAAACACACCCAAGCAGCTTATCGGATGGTTGGTACATTCAATAAAATCAAAAGCGATATTTCCGCCTTAGCAGCAAAAGCGAAAAAGAATCTGGTCTCAGTTCTTGGTACTATCGGCGATTTAGTTGCGAGTGATAAATTTCAAAAAATAATGGGACACGTTGCACCAGCGATAATTGTAATTAACCCCGCCCTTGGAACTGGATTACGTGTTGCAGTAAAAGGTCTCTCCATCGCCGGAAAAATGGCAGGTCAAGCACGGGATGTACTAAAAGAAAACCCAAATGCATCAGCTATGGATTTCATAAAAGGAGCACTAATTAAAAACCAACCAAAATATCCGAACCTGAACCGTTAGCAAAACCAATAAACGGACCTAAGCCAATAAGGCTAATAATGTAAATACTAATGATTAAAAAAATAATTGGAAAACCAATACCTAAACTAATAATGGGAAAACAGATGATTAGACCTATGATTAAACCACTAATGGGAAGGTCGATTCCTAAGAAAAACTGAAGCTAAATCATCTCTTCTACTAGAGAGAATAGAATGTCTGGTTTGGGGGCAAATTTGGACACTTTTAGTTTTGGTCACTTATTATTTTCTTATTATTTAAGTTCGAATCCGCCTCCCACACTCATTTTTTTAAACTTTCCCTGACTTATTTATTAAAACCCTTCAAAAACCTTCAAAAGAACATATAATAAAAATTACTTCAATTCATTTCAAAAACAAATTCATTTTTCTTACCGTTCCCGAAACTATTTTTTTTTTTTTTTTACCGTTCCCGAAACTATTTTTTTTTTTACCGTTCCCGAAACGAGATATTTTACCGTTCCCGAAACTATTTTTTTTTACCGTTCCCGAAACGAGATATTTTACCGTTCCCGATACGACCGTTCCCGAAACGATATATTTTACCGTTCCCGATACGACCGTTCCCGAAACGAGATATTTTACCGTTCCCGAAACGAGCGTTCCCGAAACGATTTTCGTTATCGTTCTCGAAACTATTTTTCATTCCCTTTCAAAACGAAAACGTTATTCAAAAATGTGTTTCAAAAATGATTTTTTTTAAAATATTTTTTCATCATCCGAAACAAAAAAAAGTGAAGTAAGTGTTTTGTATTTTGACATGGATGGAGCGTTAGCTCATGGTGGATCACATGCCTGCCACTGGATACCAGAGAAGAACCATTGACGTAGCGGTGTTTTACCAACAATTCACCTGAAAAGTCGGCTGTCGTCGGGGGCGTACCCCATTAACCCGAGGCTGAAACCTTACAACATCCAAGGGCTGGGCGACCGAGGGGGGACCTAGACTTTCGCCACAGTGTTCGCTAACCTTATTAAAGGTGACCCTACTTACCTATTCGGCTACCCCCTCCTCTTAAAAATTATAACTCAAAATGGTACCATTAATAGGGTCCATAAGGGGGAAGACCAAAAATGGTCCCAGATCGAAACCGCCCAGGGCATATTTTTTTTTTTTTTCTTTATTTTTCCTATAACTCCCGACAGAAGCAAAACTAAGTCTGGTAGTCTCTACATGTTTTGTACCTCTCGTGATGACCCACAAGACTCCCTCATGAAGTTTTTCATGAAAGTGTACCGTTAAGCCAGGAAACACCAAACAAAAAAAAGTTAGTAGGTTCGTAGAAATTTGTACTCAATTTTCCCATCGATACAAACAAAACTAACCTTCGGTGTAAGAAGAAAAAAGATAGGCCTTGATGAGATCTAAAACTTTCCCTCTTACGACTTTCATCGAAAGTTGGTAACTAACGACTTACGAGGTCATTTTAACAGAAAAGAATAACATCAAAATCAACCAAAACCGTAAGAGAAAAAATTGTTCATCTCATTCTCGATATCATTTTTCCAAACTATTAGTTACCAAGAATGTCATCGGTTGGGTTCGTAGTTCGTATTCATCTCTGTTCTTCATCGCGAGGCCAGAGCCGAGCCAAGTGAGATGCACTTATACAATAAAATAAAAAAAAACAAAAGTAAAATGAATCAAAGAGAATGAATCAAAGTACAAAAATAAAATGGTTAACATTTATATCAGGTTGTAAAGTTTCTTAAACTTATTGTAATATAATTTGACTCTTCTGTTTTTTGTATCCAATGCAGAAACATACACCGAGTTATTACGCTTATTATGACAAATATGTAATTTTTGATATATAATTCCAGTGAAGAAGTAAAAAGCATTTCTAGAAGGTAGGAACGTATAGAATTCGAATTCGTAAGAACCATAATCTCTTACATCAATAATTTCTTCATCATCGGGTAATTCGAATAAGTCTTCATCAGTAAATTCCTTGTTGAATTCTTTCCTATTCAGTAGATTGTTTGATTGAGAAAGCCAACGGATATTAGAGATAGAATTATTTTCTCTGTCTCCATCGTAGTGGTCGCAGTACTTAAAATGCTTAGGATTTTTGACGAATTGCTCAGCAATTAAGCGATGAAGGTTGCACGTTTCTTTTCCCAATCTCAACTGCTTATATCCACTATTACTTTTTGAAATCTTTGGTTCAAACTTATCTTTAATCCTCCTCACTGTAAATGGTTTAACATTTAATATTTCCCATCCCTCATGAAGTCTCAGTGGAACGTATTCAACCACTTCATTTATGCTATCTTTTCGTGTATTGTGGTTGAGTTCGTCTTTGTGTGTATTATTGTTAAAGCTCATCTTTTTACAAGAATAAAAAAAATAAAAATAAAAAAATATTTCAAAGGAAAATTATAACTCACTTTTCTAAAAATAAAAATTTTTTTCCTTCTTAAAAAACGAGATGACACAAGAATCTTCATACGAACTCGAATCATGTTTGAAAACGTTAACACAAATCCTTAAACGTACGCTCACCACCATGAGACAAACGATTGAAGTAATTAATGACGATAGTTTATCAATCGCAGGTCCAAACAATTCTAAATCTTCATCGGAGGAAAAAAAGAAGAAGAAAGAGACGAAGATTAAATACGAGTTTGTAAATGAGCTTCCGAAAGGTTCAAGAAAAGTCCTTAACTTCAATGATTGGGACTTTGACAATCTCTACTACAATGACGGTGATTTCTACACCAAAGTAAACAATTCTTATCGTAAACTCGCTGTATTAGGTGATAAATCAAAACGTGTCAATACTTACGACATAAATAACAAATACCGAGGAATAACGTTAAACAAATTTACGAAAGAGTTAAAGAATTGGAACGTTGAGTTTGAAAAAACATCCAACAATGAAATTGAAGAAGATAAGATCGTTGAAGACAAAACAGCTGAAGAGACTGATTCATAATGAAGTAAAATGTTCTTTTATTTTTGTCTCATTTAAATGGTAGGCATCTTTAAGAAGATCAAAGACGGTCTTAATTGGATTAAGAACAAGGTTGTGAAAAATCTACTTCCTTACGTAGGCAAACTCGGTGATATCGTTGATTCAGATGCATTACAAACTGTCATAAAAGCAATCGCTCCAGTCGCAGACACAATTATTCCAGGGTTAGGAACAGGAATCAATACGGCGAGAGAATTCATTAGCAAAGCTGGTAGTGGTGCAAGAACACTAATGAAAGGATTTGCTAATGTTCCTAATTTAGCAAAAAGACCTAACCAACTTCATGACAGAATTCAACTGAAATCATTACCACCTCCATCTGATGAAAAAATTGATAATGGATTAGCTATTGATTAACGTAATGATTAAGAATTGTTCTTTTATTTTTCCCCCTATCAAAAAGGATGTTGAATCAGATACAGAAGATTCTTGCTTTAAACGAGGTTGGTTCAGTGAATCAGCAACTTCAAAAATTTGATCCAAAAATTGGAATTAATGAAGGTTTCGGAAAATACTCTTACCTCTCTGTTGAGTCTACGTCTCCGAAACCATATACACAATCATCAGAGATAACCATTCCTTTAACAAACTCAAATGTTGACGTAGTTGAATTTCATCGCTCATTCTTCACATTAGTTCTTGACATATACGTTAATGTTTGGACACCTGATAACTTCAATAATCTTTTCTTTGATGGTAGTGGTACATTGACAAATGGAGGTGGAGGACCTTTAGGAGCAACTAATAGGGATCTTACCACACTTGTCAGAAAAGCAGACTTATTCTTCATCGGATTCAAGAATGCAACCGATTGTACTGAGTCATACAAACTTCAACACAACGGAGTAGACATCGGAACTACCATGCAAAATCGTGCCACTATTGAATCATTCTTATATAACCAAATGAAACCACAAATAGAGAAATCAAACAAGCATGGCTCATACTCACTTTGGCAAGATGTTATTAAAACAGATGAATCAGTATGTGGTGTTTTCATTTCATACGAAGAATTGGCAACACAATTAACAGGAGGTGCAACACGTCTTCATTTTAAGTTTCCTGTCACCATTGGTTTTGACATGCTCTTACCACTACAGGGTTTCAACCTGTTTCCCAATGAACTCTTTGGTGATCTTTCATTAGTGATTAAAGTAAATCCTAATGCTCTTGTC
>BNWK01000073.1 GCA_025998775.1 Alphaproteobacteria bacterium
TACGTTCAGGGTCGTACTTGTGGCTGACTTCGTACTTGTAATATTTGCCTTTTATACACTTTATTTCCGTACGTGGCTCTTTAAACTTCTGCGCCCATTCTGGTAAATACATCTCATCCTCACAAAGCAATAGACTACCTAATTAGGTTGTATAGATAATAGCACAACAAAAACGTAACCTCAAGATATATTTTTGTTTTTTCTATTTTTTCTTATTTAGGGGGTAATTTTATGCGGAGTTAGGGGTTAATTTAAAATATTCACCTATTCTGGAGACATTTCACTTTCTTTGCAACTAAAAATATATACTCGCTCTATTTTCAGCCGGTCAGTTCCGTCTCATATCTTTCTGAACTTGGACAACCAGCACACTACGTCACTCGGCGCTCTTTTGGAAGCACCAAGAGTAATCCTAAGTAAACGTGTTGCTTCTCCTAGCGGTCTTCTGCGCTGTTCTGGCGCCCCTTCGTCCTTTTTGTTTATTTACGGATAATGGTCTCCGTCGTGCGTTTGTCCGTCGCTTCAGACGGTTGGCTTTTGCTTTTGATCTCGATTTACGACTGGCTTTCTTGTTTTTAGCTGGTACGCTGTGTCTGTTATTCTCGTTTATCTCGCGTGTTGATTGCTTCATGGATGGCGTTCCAGATTGCGCCATTGAGCCCTTATTCCCTACCGATGTGGTCGATCTGCCTGTTGCTTGCGTACCGTTTGTTGTCAACTTGGTTTTCGGTTCGCCATGGCCGTCTGGTTTCCGAAATGGCTTGGCTTCTATTGTGGTCGATCTGCCTGTTGCTTGCGTACCGTTTGTTGTCAACTTGGTTTTCGGTTCGCCATGGCCGTCTGGTTTCCGAAGTGGCTTGCCTCCTATGGCTGGCGTTAGCGCAACTGGTTCGTGTGTTTCTGTTTTAGTCGTACGGATAAAATGGTCAATAGCATTCTTGATCCTGTCTTTTTTGTCCAATTAATGGAATACAATGATAATTCTCGTATATAATACCAACAATTCTATTTCTATTGCCATCGATTTTTTCAATTAGCGGAGATCCACTATCGCTGGGGCCAATTGTTGCATTCACTGAAAAACGATGACACAAGTAGGGAAACGTGTTAGCGCCTGCACCAGCGCTTCCAATAAGACGACCTGCCTTTTTCAAGCCCCATCCAGCAAAATTACCAATTCCTTGCGTGGCAAATTGTTGATCATTGTTGGGCACGGTTCCATAACCAACGTTAAAATACTTCCCTTCCTCCACAAGACAAGTGCACGCAGGATGTTCGTCATCGGGACAGATAACGTGCCCCAAATCTGCGCCTTTAACTATGCTCCCATTAGGCATTTTAACTGCCTCTTTCAAAATGACAACAGCAAAATCCAACAATTCTGAGCCTTGTTTCCAATTCGTGTCTGTGAAATTATAGAATTGTTCCACCGCTATACTATCAGGAATGCGTTTAGCAGCCCATACCTTGGAGTCAAAATCAGGAGTAAAATACACTTCCGGTTGTGAAAAAAACATTCCAGAAGGCTTTTTGTCCGCTTGTAGAACAGGCGTTACATTATTCAGCTTCGGAAAGGCACCTGGCCGATTGTGTCCACATGTAATCACAACTCTCCCGACAAGATGATCTGGCATACCTTTCCAGCTAACCAAAGTACCGGTTCCAATAGAACCGCCAATTTCCATTCTACCGACAAATTTAGCGATTTGATCATACAGTGTAATATTCGATAGTTGGAGATCATCTTGTGCTAAACCAGCACTAAGTGGTCTAACTTCCTTAGCAAAATCTATCATAGCCTTTAGGCTATCATTCAAGCTTCCATCCTCTTTACCAAGGTATTTTAGTGACATTGCCTGCCTTAGTGGCTCGAAAACTGCAAATTTAGCACCTCCAGCTGCAACAACTATAGGGGGAATGGGAATAACTTGGCGTTCAGTGAATGGAGCTTTGACGAAATCTTTGAGATTTTCAGCAGTAATTTCTTTTCCCTCGATTGCTGTCAAAAGGGGCGTAAAAAATTCTCCCAATAGATCAAATTTTTCGTTGCCATTAAAATTCGGAAACTGTATAGGCGCCGGCTGTATCGCAATCACATTCCTCATACTCCCGGATATAAAATACTCACTGCCAAACAACAACGCTACTGCTAATAAACACTTTTTCATGATAATTCCATACTAATTAGATGTTACAGATTATACTATACCAAAATAGTTAATTTTCCGTCAAGATTTTAAAAAAACCATACCATATGCGAAGAGAGTTTTCAAGCAAATATAGTAGAGAAAGCCTCATAATTGTGCGGGATTAAGAGATATGAGACGGTTTATCTCCTTACCGCCATCCTCGTCTTTTCATTCCCAACAAGATGTGCTAAGCTGTTGATGTATTTAACAAAATGATGGGGTGTGCATCTTAGAAAAACAGGAAGCGCGTCAGTTTTGTCAAAAATGTATTGAAAACAATCTGAAACAAAAGGTTCTAAACATTGATCCAAGACTTGCCCTTGCAATCTCAGATTGCGTTGCGGCAAGTCTCACGACGAGGAGCGTAAATTTTTACGAATGGATCATTAGCTCTGTTGCATAACCTTCCTCTATCCGGTATTTTTATCGTCGATCCTGTGCTCGAATCCTCATGTACATCTGAGTACACTGCGGTTCTGCGCTCCGTGTCTACTGAAAAATCCTCGGATATAGTCGGTTTCGCAACAGAGCTAATGTCCTTCCAAATATTTGCACAAAAAAATCGCAAGAAAGCCGTATTCGTAGGCTTTTAAAAAACAAAAAAATCACCCTTGTCGATTTTATGAAAAATTTTGTGCGGGAAATCATTGATATTCTGTTGAAAAAAGGCGAAACAATAACTTTGATAATGGACCAAAGTCAGATCCTGGAAGATAGGCAGTACTTGATGATTTCGCTGCGCGATCTTCGATTCTATTCGTTTTGAAAATAGAGCGCGGCCTGTTCTTTGGAAAATCGTGGACACAAAGGGAGCGATTGGGTTGGATGTGCAAGAGAATCTCCTAGATCAGCTTTTGGAGATGGTTCCACCTGGAGTTGAGGTTTTGCTGGAGGCAGATAGATTCTATGGGGCTAAAAGTTTTGTCGAATGGCGTCAAAAGGTCGGCTGGCATTACCGAGTGAGATTGAAAGGAAATTTAATATTCTAATATGAAGGTAAAAACATAACAGCGAAAGATGTTGGCAAACTTCCGGACTTAAAGGTCATTGAGGCAAAATTTAATGGGGCAAATATTCAATCGAATTTGGGATATCTTCACGAAGAAGGACACGAGGAGGCTACGAAAATATTCTCAACAATTACTCTAGCCTTCGACGGTGCTTTGTTTTGCTCTTTCTCGTCTTTCGTGGGAACACTCATAAGAGTGTAGCATCAGAGTTCTTATGTCATTATTTGGTTTTGCAAATGTGTACTCACCTCTACTCTTGCTATAGCTCCACATTTTCTTTGGATATTGATAAATAATTTTTCTACAGTATAGAAATATTTTTGAGTAAAAATGCTCTTTAGCGTGCTTTCTCATATAATCTCACTGACCTTTCTACGACGTTTTCTAGCACGTTTCACGCCCTTGCTGTCTTTTGGTTTTTGCTTTACGACCACTTCGTCCACATTTTTCTTATATCCGAGAGCGGACAGCATGAACTCGCGCCACACAATCGCCGGAAGAAACCCACCATACATCTGGTGGCTCATGGGAGTGTTGTCATCGTTTCCAAGCCATACTCCTACCACTAATGGAGATGCAAAACCTATGAAACTTGAATCTCGATTGTCGTTGCTGGTTCCGGTTTTTCCATAGGCTGCCACCGGCAGTCTTGCCTGTCGTCCAGTGCCACTATCCACCACTGCCTTCAACAGAATTTTCATTTTGTCGCAAATCTCAGGTGCAATCACTTTCTGTGGCTTTCTTATGTGCGACTTGTATAGATACTTTCCGCTCTGAGTGCGTATGCTCACTATACCAAACGGATTCATCTTCTGTCCGTTTCTCATGGTGGCACCGAAACAGGCTGTTATATCCAGTAGATTTACGCCGCTGGCTCCCAGAGATGATGCAAGGTTATCTGTCATATCAGTGGTGATTCCAAGCTCCTCTGCTCTTCTGATAATTTTACCCATGCCGACTTTTCTGGCAATTCTTACCGCGGGCGTATTTACGGATTTGGAAAATGCCTTAAGCAGAGTAATATCGCCAACGCATTGGTGTCCGGTGTTTTTCGGACTCCATCCGCCAACTGAAATCGGCATATCGCTTATCATGTCGTATACGTCCATGCCACTTTCCAGAGCGGTCAGATATACGAAATATTTAAATGCTGAGCCAGAAGATCTGATGGCCATTACACGATTAAATTGACTGGCACCGTAGGTATGTCCGCCAACCATTGCCAGGACGGCTCCATGCTTATCCAGCGCAATCAAGGCCATCTGATTGGCTCGGTTTTTGAAGCCATGCTCCATCAGGACATTTCTTATGACGTAGGTAGCATTTGCCTGTAATTTCGTATCGAGAGTCGTGCGAACAATAATATCATCTTCATCCGCATACACTAGATCCTGCACCTGCTCCAGAGCCCAATCGGTGAAGTATCTGTTTTCGTCCATTGGTACCGCTAGTCGCGTCAATTTATCCTTCTGAATAACGGCTTCCTTCATTTCGTTTTCGGAAATATATCCTTCATCCCGCATACATGACAGAACCAGGGCGGCTCTCTGATCTGATTTTTCAGGATTGTAAAACGGAGAATACATGGATGGAGCCCGCAGTACTCCAGCCAGTTTTGCCGCTTCATATATGGTCAGCTGACGAGCCCTTTTGCCGAAATATCTGTAAGCGGCGGCATCTATGCCGTAGGCGCAGGATCCGAAATATACTCGATTTAGATAAATGGATAGGATCTGTCTTTTGGTAAACTTGTGCTCCAGCCAAAGTGCTAGCATAAATTCCTGCACTTTTCTCTTGATGGATCTATCTGCGGACAGGAATAGATTCTTGGCCAACTGCTGCGTGAGTGTGGATCCACCCTGCATAATTTTACGATGCGCAATGTTTGTGTATAGAGCGCGTAAAATTCCCAGGAAATCAACTCCGCAATGGTTGTAGAAGCGCTTATCTTCGATGGCTATGACAGCATTACTCACATGTTTCGGAAGATTTTTCACATCCACAACTTTGCGGAATAAATCGCCGTAGGTTGCAATTGCTTTTCCTTCGCGATCTTCGAAAACTATACTTGCACGACGTCCCTTCGTCTCGAGATTATTCACGTCTGGCAAATCATGCATGAAGAATACGAATACGAAGAATCCAAAGATAAACAAAAATATGGAAGTAGTAATTATAAGTCTAAAAAACCACCTTTTACTAAAAATCGGTGTTTTTACATACTTGTTCGCTATTTTCCGAGCCATTAGGCATCCAAATTAACAACATTCAGAGCATTTTCCTGAATAAAGTCTCGGCGCGGCTCCATTGGCGCCTTTACGGATCTCTTACAACCTTCCTTTTCGATGGACACTTCACAATTCTCCATGGATTCAATATAAACGAAACGTTATGCATTATACTACAATTGTATGCGCCACACCAGCGCGTCGATCAGAGCCAGATTGGTGTTTATTACTTCGCCACCATCTTTTGCCGTGTATGCGAGATGTTACTCGATATTGAAGCAGCCCAAGCAGGCGTTGTCCAAGTTCAGAAAGATATGAGACGGGCCAGGCAGGCTGAAAATAGAGCGAGTATATACATAATTTAACTGAGAATGCGGATTTTTGTTCCACTGGATCCCTACATCGCTACGCTCCTCTGGATTGTAAGTACAAGGTACCAAAAACCGCCAAAAAGGTTTAGGATACTTTTGTTGGTTGTCTGTGGAGCGATTCTGCAGGCGCAGCACGGTAACCAGTCTCTGGATAAGGCCTAAAGAGCCTCTCGTCATCTTGGGAACTGTGCTGTTTCCATTCGTAGTTCGAATGGTAGTATGGGCTTCAAAGCCCGCTTACAATCAGGAGTTTAACATGAGTTCCGATCAATTCAAAAACTTTATTGGTGTCGATGTTTCTAAAGATAAAATAGATATTTTTTCTTCTTTAGACGGTAAACATTTGGAAGTTAAGAACGACCAAAAGTCTATTACAAAGGCATTCAAAAGTTTGATAATTCAAGCAGTTAGGTTGTTTTAGAAAACACTGGCGGCTACGAGAGGAAATGCATAGATGCACTGATTGCTTTAAATTTTGAGACTTCTAACTGATTAGTTGGCAAAATTTAGTCTGCAATATTTCCAGCAAATTTTCGTGCTGAAAATGATATAAGAGCAACAGAGATAAGTTGACCATTTCAAGACTTCTGGATGTAATTTTGGA
>BNWK01000074.1 GCA_025998775.1 Alphaproteobacteria bacterium
AGGGTATTTAATCCTGGTCAGAAAATTTTTACTACTTGCTGTTTTCCATTGGGGTAGACTAGAACTGTATAAAAAACATGGCTAGCTACACAGAGACTATGGCATACAAAATCTCTATGACTAAAATTAGCGTCGACAGCGTAAAGGACAGTTGAGCGCCCTTCACCGTACTGCGCGAGATTTCCAGATCGAGAAATGCCATAGACACAGGTTCCGTCAGAACAGAAACCATTGTTACTGCCAGCTGGCTGAGCCGAGGGTCCGAATGTACGCCATGTCCCATTTGTTATTTTGCATGTTATCAACCGGTCGGTTGCTGCCGAATGAGCTATAGCGATGATTTCGTCACCGTTAACAATGCATGGATGCGTATATTCCGATGAATAAGGGTATTATCACGTCTAGAACGTGTTTGGGGTGCCGGTGTTCCATCTTTGAATACAGAGTGAGTGGTATCCCACGGATAAAGCGGACGAACTATTCCGTTGTTCCTATGGACCAGCTTCATCTTTTCACCGTTTTCGTGTGATATAGCACGTATATTATTCGATCCGGAACAATAAATGTGCAAGAGTGCAGAGGTGCATTCTGTTGCGGCACTCACTTGCGCGCAGTTCGTCTGCCAATTTGGTCCGTTAAAATTGAGCGTAGCCAGGATTCCAAGCATTGTTTGGGATTGAGATCGTCCAGGCGACCGGAGATATGCATATACTGATGAGTCGTCATTACAAAAACTAATGCATTGAGTCGCGGCCTCCCCGTGCTGTGTATTAAAGGGGTTGCTTATCGGCACCCACTTGCTGTCCCTGTCGAGGCGAGAAGCCACACCAGTGTAATTGTTTATAACGAGCAGTGTACCGTTACAGACGAACACCTTTTCGTATCCGTAAGGTTCAATGATTGGATTTCCAACTTTTACGAGTTGCAATTGCCCCCTATGCGCAGCCTGGGCAATCGAAACAAAAGCAACAGACTGTAAAACTGATGCAAATATACAACATGTCAATTTTTTCATTTTTTTTCTCCTTAAAAAAACATGTCGTGAATGTACAACAATAAAAACAGCTTGTCAAGCGCGTGAAAAATATTTTAAAACAAAAACAGCGCAAAATGAGTCAAAAACATTTGTAAATGAGCGATAACCAACATATGAGCTGGTCACGCCCAAACTGGCTCCGTTTTTTGCAGCACCATTGACCATATAGAAAACTTTATGGCTTTTGCTGTAAGCCTTTGATAAGGGAATGCCTCTGCCGCAAGCTCTCTTCTCTCCAGAGCAGATGTACGTTTGGACCGGCATCTATGGTGGCTATCGGACCATCGCCGTTGCTTTTCCAGAATTTTCTGATTTCTGCCAGAACGCGGATCGTTTCGGCTTGCATGTATCCGAAGCTCGGAGAGGCGGTTTAATCAACAACAAAGACTTAAGGGTCTATGAATGGGCACAGTATACCGCCTCCCCCATTTTCGTAATATTAGCTAATATATTACAAACAGTTAACCCATAAGATTACTCGCATAACCATTAAGGTTACATACATGAATGGGCCTCCGGAATCTATAGCCAAACTACGTGCCTGGCTACATATTATATTAGAAATCGAATGGTGACTTCATTCCTGCGGGTAGAAAGCTGCCCATTTCTTCTGTCATCAATGACTCGATTTTCGATTTTGCGTCGTTATGAGCAGCTACGATAAGATCACTCAGGACTTCCATATCCTCAGGATTCCAAATCTTCGGATCGATGTAGACCTTTTTCATATCGCTTTTTCCGTTGAGCGTAACTGTAACCATTCCGCCACCGGACGACCCAATAACCTCTATCTCGTTCATCTTGTTCTGGGCTTCCATCAACTTCGCCTGCATCTGCTGAGCTTGCTTCAGCAATTGATTCATGTTCTTCATATATCTTCCTTTCTATCTGTTAGAACTATACCAACTTTGCTCCCGGAAACATTTTTAGCGCCGCGCTTGCTATATCATCGGAGGTAGCAGCAGAGTCGCCGACATCTTTCTTAGCACTAATATTTGCATCATGCAAATTGTTTTTCTTAGTTTCCAACGAGTTTCTACGCGATTCCTGAATTTTTGGAGATGGCGCTTTATCGTCCACTGATTTCTCATCACATTGGGCAATTATATCCTGTAAATCCGGCAACCCAGACGCATACGCTATGCGAATTATGAGCATTTCCAACACGATCTCCTGATGATCGCAAATCTTCAGCTCATCGATCCCCTTAAGCAACATCTGCCATACCCTACTGAGAGACGAGAGCGCTACATCTGCCGATAATTTTGTGAGCTTCGGCAATATTTCCGATGATACCGTATTTTCAATCGGATCAATCTTGGATTTCAGACATGTGAGCGAATACACATAATCCAGCAGAAGATTGGCGATTTTCTCACAGGATACGTCTCCGCATATAATCTCCCGATATTTCGCAATGGCGGCTTTTACATCAGCCGTTATCATGAGACTTAGCAGACTCAGCACATCGCTATCATCTGAAATACTCAGCATACTTTTCACGTCTGCCACTAGCAGCTCATTGTTTTCCGCCATGCTTATGGCTTGATCCAAAATTGATAGGCTATCCCTTATGGATCCGTCAGCAGCCTTAGCTATCAGAGAAAGAGCATCCGGACATGCCACAATATTTTCCTGATTGCAGATGGAGGACAGATACTGCGCAATTAACCATTCATCCACCCTTTTTAGATCGAACTTCAGTACTCGCGATAGTATTGTCTCTGGTATTTTATATGTCTCGGTTGTGGCCATGAGAAATTTTACATGCTCCGGAGGCTCCTCCAACGTCTTTAGCAGTGCATTGAATGCACTTTTGGACAGCATATGAACTTCGTCTATTATAAATACCTTGAATTTTCCGGTAGTTGGCTTATAGCGACACGATTCTATGATTTCCCTCACGTCGTCAACACTGGTATTGCTGGCAGCATCGATTTCTATGACGTCCATCTGATTGTCTCGGGAGAATCCAAGACAGTATTCGCACTTACAGCATGGCTCCGGATCACTATTTTCACAACGGAAGGCTTTCGCTAGGATTCTGGCTATAGTGGTCTTTCCGATACCTCGAGTGCCAGAAAAAAGCATTGCCGCTCCAAGTCGGTTTTTCTGCATACCACGAGTAATGATTTTTATTGTTATATCCTGCCCAACGACGTCCGAAAACCTCTGGGGCCTGTATTTTGTGGCCAACGGAACGTAAACACTCATGCGTACCTTATATCCTTATAACCAATTTGGAAAGGACAACCAACCCGTACGGTGTTCACTACGGCTGCTTTCTTCCGAACCTGACCGGATTCGCAATCCTGTACGTCCAGCTGTCCCTAAAACACAATAGCAAATAGTTAACAATATTAATAGGGATTGTGTGACTTTGTAAGCGCAATTTTATAATGTCCGGTTTTAAGTATTCAGCGAATCCCATAAATTCGATGAAGTTATGTCATTTGTTGAGTACTTAAAACCTGACATTTCTAAATTGCGCTTACAAAGTTCATCATATTAACTCGAAATTAACGATTTTGCATTTAGGATATGTGCGGTAGTTTTTGAGGAGAAGTGTGTTTAGGATCTGGTTTTCTCAGCTGAAGAGACTGCTGCATAATGAGCTATTTTTTGCAAGACACTTGTGTCGTAGAGCTAGGAAGAACGCAGCACAGGACCGCAGTGTACTAAATGTACATGAGGATCCGAGCAGCGGATCTGACGAAGCCAATTGCGAAAAAGAGCCATTGTGCAGCAGTCTCTTAAAGTGTATCAAATCCGGCTATGCTACGATTCTCGTGGCGTTTTTGTTGCCGGTGGTATTCTTAGGCATCAAGTACATTGTGGACACTACCAAGGTAAACTCTATCAGAATGGAGAAGGGAAACGATCCCTACTATCTTTATAAAGTTGCGGAGCGAGCGGCACTGGTAGCAGCCAAGACCTGGGATCCTACGAAAAGATATGGAGAGCAGAATCTAGAAGAAGCCGAGGAAATTCACAATTATCTTGCTCCTGCTATTGGAGGTCCTGGTCCGGCTACGAGTGCGATTCCTTGGCTTGATTTAAAATATAATCTTTGGGTCAACAAACATCTTGAAGGTTTTCTCAATTTCATAACATTCAATTACAAAATTGTTCCTGACGGTGGTTACGGTAATTTCAGTATTACCCTTGAGAACGGGCTAGGGGAATCCAACCTCAAGGTTACTTCGGAATATGGAGACAATGTGGAAGCAGGCGTAGGCTGCGCAGTTCCCGCCAAGTGCGATGTGGATATTATATTGACTATCCCTACCAACGGAGCTGCCTGCAACAGAGACAATCTTGATTACAAATCTGTGGTATCCGATGGTGATGAGATACCTAAACCAACCTGCTCTGGCTCGGAGCCTATTGATGAGATAGGCAGACAATACAAGATGTTCCTCGAAAATTTCACTTATACAAGAGGGACATATGTCGGAGTTATTCCATATTCTGCGAAAGTATCCATTCCAGAAGCTAGAAAAGACGAGTGGGTTGTAGATGTGGAACCATTTGTCAATAATGAATTTGAGACAAATCCCTACATCATTGGAGCGATTTTATATGGCACTAGCGGCCAAAAAGGGGATTCGCTGTTGAAGTACCCCTATAGCTGGGAAGTCGAAAATTCCTCCCTACTAACACTCCTTGGCTTAGCAACTGCAAATGAAGGCGTATATCCCATAATGTGTCGGGCTGGAGATACGGTGACGCCAATGCTTGATGGCAAAACACGTTATGGTGGCAATTCATATCGTAAAGGAGTTCTACTTTCGATAGCTAATCCTTCAACTGCCGAGACTCGTTTTCGCAAAATGAATCTCAGTCCATGTTATTTGGGATATGCGAACATTCTCAGCATGAAGTGCGAGAAGAGCTGCACATTTCTGCCAAATCCCTACCCAATTGTGGAGCTAACGGCTGATGTGCTTAAGATAAGGAATGGCTTGACTTCTTATATATCGCCCCCCATAAAGGATCTGAAAAATGCCAGTAATTTCTTATTTATTCCGCTGGAATGGGCACTTAATTTGCTTAAGACAACATGGACAACAAATCCAGAGTGGTCCGATGATGCAAGCTCTAGTGACGTTATGGCTGCACATTTTCCTCTAAAATCTAAGAATGACACAGATCGCAAAAAGGCCGTGATCCTGATGGTCAATAAGCCTGATTGTTTTGAGCCTGGAGAGCTCACTTACATCGGATTCGACAACGATCTCTCCGAAATTCCCATGGTAGAATCCGACAAGATCGATTTCAGTATAAATTACAACGACAAAAGTCGCAAATTCATGGACGGAAGCTCTTACAACACCAATCATACGTACGGAGTACACAAGGGCATCAATAATACCGGGCTCATGGCCGGTCCACGTAAGATTTTGAAGTATAGCGGCGTTAAAAGCGGTAGTGGTGATGGTACACTTACATTTCCGCGCAAACATCTGCTATGGATTGTGGCAGAGCCAATCAATGTTGACACTACCGTTACTAGTGCTGTCATTGTCACTGATCCTGATACCGGCGAAGAGACTGAAACCACCGTTACTGAGACTATTAGTGCTCCAGCTGCTGACGCTAATATTGCGTTCACTGGAATCACCAGTACGCTTACAAGTTATCGCCTTACTCATCGCAGCGATATTCTTGTTACTAGCTCGTCTATTTCGGACGATACCAACAGCGACAACGAATACGAAATAGGCCTCACGCTTACCAATGCCAAACTGGTATCTGCGGAGATCACTAATGCCGACGTCAACTACGTCGAGCCGACAGATATTTCATACAAAGAAACAGCCTATTACGACTTTGGAAGAGGTGTGTCCTGTGCAGGAGAAGAGGGAGCTGAATTATTGCATTCTTCTGAAATCAAGACAGATACAACAACATCCATACCAGATTCCATTACATTTAGCGGAACAGATCTACCGTCTAAAATCGCCACGCCAGTTGCTGGAAATATGCTGACGTACGGTCCTCTGCCATCGGTATTCTGCACAATCGACTTTCCCGATAATCACAAAGTTGACGATACTGCTGATAGTACAACTACTGTGGACGGTTTTTCCAATCCGGCTCCAACGCTGCAGTACGTGGAGGAATTGCCGCCTCAGGAAGTCGCCATTACTAGCGCTAGTCCAACTGCGGCAGCTGATCCTGGTAATCCAATTGCTCCTAGTGATCCGGTACTGAAATATGAAGTTACCGAGACAGTACAACAAGGCGTCTCTGTTCCCATCGGAAACAGCAGCGGTAACCTCCAAAGCACAGCAACTGATCCAGTGCTGACCTATGAGCCTGGCACTCCGGAG
>BNWK01000075.1 GCA_025998775.1 Alphaproteobacteria bacterium
ATGCCATCCTTTCCCCTTCCATTGCCGCTGCCTCTTCCTCCATCAGATCCCTGCCACACGTGAGATCAAACACTGTCTCTCCATGAACGTTTTCATCTTCCAACACTTGCATATTTCCTTTAAACTCATTCCAACCTACAATATTGGCATTCCTTCCATTATCCAACACATTATAATATCTGCCGAATTCTCTTACTTCCTTCTCCATCTCTTTCTCCTTTTCTCCTTCTCCTTCTTTCTCTTGCCCATCTTCTTCTTTCATTTTCCCCTTCTCCTCTTCATTCTCTTTTTCTTTTTGCATCAATCCGCCCTTCTTCTCTCTCTCCTTCTTTCCTCTCTTTCTACGGCTTTGAAATTCTTGCTTTTTTTTTTTTTAGTTGATGGCACCTCCAACTGCCTGCCTCTGCCAAGGTACTTGATGAACCCGCTGAGGTACTTTCGGACCTTAACAGTCACCTTTCCTGGAGTCATCAATTCAAGTGCGGTTTAGGGAGGGTCTCGGTGATAGAATGCACGATCGTTTGTGCGCATGATAAGAGGGAGAAAGATGAAAAGCATCATTCCTTTTTCGTCAAGTCTAAGACCAAGGTCAGGTTCGTTCAGCGGAATAAAATTCTTCAGATCAGTCGATTTTATTCTGGAGGGAATATAACACCACCAATCTTTTTCTCCCTTTCTCGTCACACAGATACTTTCTTTCTTCCCTTTTATTCTCTTCCTTTTTGTTTTCCACCCCTTTTTCTACCTCCCTTTTATTCTTTCCCCTCTTATCCTTTGGATGCTGCTTCTTTGTAATGCAACACCCGGTTGGATAGGGCAGCATATCGATATCTGGACTACCATATACTTCTGCAGCACACATGCTTGTAATGCAACACCCGGTTGGATAGGGCAGCATATCGATATCTGGACTACCATATACTTCTGCAGCACACATGCTTGTAATGCAACTCCGGTCTGGATGAGACGTCGCCACTTGACAGTCTTGCTTTTTCTCTCTCTCTTTTACACACACACGCACACACACACATACACACACACAAACACACACACACTCTCTCTCTCTCTCTCTCTCATTGGGAAGGCAGGGTTTGAAAGTGTAGATATACAACCCTCTCTAAGTATGATTCGACAAACAAAAATCACGGATATCTCATTTATTCATTTCTTTTTGTTAAGTATTTTTAAATCACAATTTCAAAATTCCTGGTCAGAAAATTCCTGATCAGATTAACTAAAATCTTTCTTTCTCCAAGAAGTACGGTAATGATAAAACACGGAAGCAGCAGAAATAGCTTTAAAGAAAGAAACAGAAATAATATCAAAACCTGACTAAGAAGAAAAACTTGCGAAAGTGTATGATTTCGAACGCACTTATCTGTTCTGCGTTCATCTGCATACACAGTCAGGAAAAAAACGAATAAGATAAAAAAAAAACTCTTAAAAATGGACAAAGAACAAAATAAGAAAAGGAAAAAGAAAACGAAGAAAAAAAAAAAGGAATAATTAATTGGCATAATTACATAATTAGCACACATAGACTTGCATCGGCACTGGTAGACGATCGTACGAAACAGGCATAGACTTGCATCGGCACTGGTAGACGATCGTACAAAACAGGCATAGACTTGCATCGGCACTGGTAGACGATCGTACAAAACAGGCTGGAGAACACCGTCTATGATGAAATGCAGCGTCTTTCTGTTCATGTAGACAACAAGTTTCACAATGGACCCATACCCCCAATCTTGACAAGAGAAAAAAAAAAGAGAGAGATGGAGAGAGAGAAAATTCAAGAAAGAGAGTAAGAGTTCAAGAGAGAGAGGGAGAGAGAGAAAGAGTTCAAGAAAGAGAGAGAGAGAGAGAGAGAGAGAGTTCAAGAAAGAGAGAGAGGAGAGAGAGAGAGAGAGAGAGAGTTCAAGAAATAGAGAGAGAGAGAGGAGAGAAAAAACAAGAGAGAGAGAGAAAGAGAAAGAGAGAACGAGTAATGAGCCATGTGCATACTTGAGCTTGTTTTCTACACCATCATTTACTTACATTTGATCTTCACTGCTTTGTTCCTGGTATGTTCTTGACTGTGTGTGTGTGTGTGTGTGTGCGGTTTTTACATACCACACCACGATTCACGTTCAGGCCAATGTGGCGCTACGGCCGGTCGGGCAACCGAGTCAGTCACATGTCCCATTACGATATTGTTGGATGTTGGGGAGCGTCGACCTATCGCTGCATTGCGTGATCAAAAACTCGTCAAAATTTTGTACAGAACATTTTGTTAAATTTGACGATTATCCAGGGTTGGGGAAAATGCTGGTGAAAAACAGCACAATTCAAAAAAAATAACGTACTCTCAAATATCCAGATTTGTATGTACATTAGAAAAGGAAATCAAATGACAACAGTGGCAGTGTTGGGGAGTCATACTCGGAGAAATCTCAGACGAACATGGATGTTCTGAAGATTTAAGGAGAAAGATAGGCATTTTAATAAAATGTTTTTCTTTTTTTCCCCTTTTTTTTCATAATTTTTTTTATCAGTTGTTGTCCAGGTCCTAAACTCCAGGAAATAATTTGTTTCAAACGTTTCTTATGTTGGAGGATTGCAGTGGGAATAATGGGAGTGGTGGAGCGGGAGGTGGAGCGGGAGGTGGAGCGGGATGTGATGATGAAAATAATAACGGAATAATGATGCCGGCCAAGCTGGTAGTATGACATCTGGAATAATTTCACCAGTTACTGATGGAAAGAGCAGGAAAATAGCAGGAAAATGGCAGGAAAATGAAAACATGAAACTAAATTTCAAAAGACAAACATGAAACTATATTTCAAAGGACAAATACATGAAAACTACATTGAATGAGACAACAAGAAATTTCCTTGTTCATGATGGGCAAACTAAGAATGAAAAAACAAAATTTCAATCAAAAACAAATAAAAAAAGAAACAGTTTTCCCAATCAATGTCAAGAACTGACTGAAAGCCTTTTTCACAATACCAGTTACATTTCATAATATTGGAAAAATACAAAAGGAAACTCATCGGAGTGATAATATAATCCAAAATTACCCCTTTCAGCCACCAGATTGTCACAAGTAACATCGAAAAAACATGAGTTTTAGTTACCAAAAAAAAAAAATTCGCCAGACAGAATGTATGAATAGACAGTCGATATTATGTTACCTGGAGGCAAACTGATTTATTCAATGCTCGACCGTCTTTAAAAAGGATGGTATGTTTTAAAACAGGACTTAGTAAGTACTTACTAAGTAAACTACCAGCTTCATTTTGTTCGCCTTTTCATGCTCTACATGAGCATGTATATGACTTGCGTGCGCAACATGCACAGACCTCAGGTTCGGCTCCTCCACTTGCATCTAGAATTTCAGCAAAAACACACCCAATTCTCAGTTGTTTTAGAGAAGCAGGTGAACAACCATCATATCAGCCGGATGTGGTTGTCGCACCCTCACCTCCCTCTCAATTCAACTTGGCCTCCATTCATATTGGAAGAGAGTTACCCTATAACTAACTATAGAGGTATCTCAGGTGCTTAGTAAATCAGATTTCTCAACTATGTCAAAGTCCAGATCACCCAGCCCAAGCTTGAATTATGACGTTCATAAATCAACATCACCTGAAAGAATCGAGGAAGGGAAAGATGCTGAAGTCACTGTGGAAACTGATAATGAAAGGAAAAACGATGCTAACTCTGGTGAAGGAAATGAATCAACATCGAGTCCAAGTTCGGCGACTGGTTCTGGTGGCATTGGACCTTTTTCCTCTTCAGCTGGGGGTTTTGGTGTTGGTACAACCACGAATTCTGGTGGGTTCAAGGATGATACTGGAAATGACCATTCCAGGGACGGCCGCACTGGTAATAAACCACCCTTGTTGAACCAGCCGCAGTTATTGGGGAATGGAGATTTCATATCCCAAAATGACAGAAGGTTTAAGTCTAAAGATAATTCTTTTTATTCAGACCGAGACCACCGATCCAGAGGTTCATCCAGACAAAGGGAGCACCACCCATCATCGAGTTCAAGATCGGACTTTGACAGAGGACACCATGATTACCATCATGATGAGGACCATCACTCATATTCTGCCCAAGGCACTTCACACCACAGGAGGGAATCATCACTTCACTCACTTGAGCCAAGGCATGAGGGCCGCTCCACAAATCGAAGAAGTCGGTCATCACATCGCCAAGGCATTTCACCATCAAAACATTCCACAAATCGGAGAGGTCGGTCACCGCATCACCAAGGCACTTCACCAAGCCAGAGGTCATTTGGCCGACTCTATGGTTCCCAGTCCCATAACAGTGCGGAGCACGATAACAAGAGGAACCAAGCATCGGTGAAAGATTCTCAGTCATATCACTCGCGGCGGTCGCCCCCTCCGGCACGTGAACGGTACGACCTCCCCTATTATTCAGATGACCTCGAATATGATTCAGTGGATGTCTACGCTCGTTGCGAAGAAGAATCCAGTTCGTTCACATCCATACCTGATCGAGAAGGCAATGAGATTATACTCGCTGGCGGCCCACACTTTTCTGATAGAATCCAGAATATTCCCACATCTCGAAAGGGCATCCCGATATATCTCTGGGATTTGGTGCAATATACTGCCACTACCTTTCCACATTTTTACTCTTGGCTGCCAGACAAACATGCCCATCTGACCAACAAGACAGTCATTCTGATCCCGTTAGGAATCACAGGCACCAAATACGTGGCAGAGACCTTCAATCCTAGACACAGGAAGCTAGAACGTGTGGCTGATCCAGTAGTCGTTATCAGCCCGATCGATGAGATCAACGGAGATCCTGATCTCTTAGAAGAGACCAGTAAAGCAGCCACCGCACTCTTCGCCAGAGAGGCGGACATTAAAACCAAAGAGAAGGTTTCCTTTCGCATTCCAACTGATCGCCCTTCAGACCTCTCCATTGACCCCTCCCACACAACATCCTCTCTAGCAAGGACAGTGCCCACAGAATCAACCAAAGAAAAGGAAAAGGAGAAGGAGAAAGACAGAGAGGCTCGCTCACATTCCGATACAGCCCATAAACCTCCTCATACTTCTAGTTCTAGTTCTTCAGCAACTCCGAACTTTACATCTTCTTCGCAACCCAGCCACTCTCCCAGTTACACCTCTCCTTCTCTTCCCTCTTCCTCCTCCTCCTCCTCTTCTTCCTCCTCTTCCTCCTCATCTCCCTCCTCCTCAGCATCTCACATCCCCGAGAGTGTCAGGCTGGCAGAACACAAAGGAAGGCATTCTATTACTAATCACAGTATCTTGGATATGATCTCCAATTCAGGAATACGATACTCCCAAGATCAGATAGCTGAGTTAATGCAGTACGAAAGGGCACGTGGTGGTACCATGCCTCCCCCGCTCCCAAGATCAGATAAAGACAGTGCCCGCGAACACAACCGAAAGATTATCAAGCAGCTAACAACAGGCCTACCCGCAGGCACCCCTCGCAAGCGAAAAACCATGATCGGGGGTAGAGTCGTGCAGGTCGAATCAGACTCCGAATCTGATTCATCTGCGGAGCCAGACGGATTCACGCAATCAAAGAAGAAACCGAGAACAGCCAATATCCTTTTTGCCACAGATGGAGGGGAGGAAGACACTCTCCCCACAGACACCCTACAAGTCCTGAGCGATTTCGCTTCCCGCTTCAAATTCCCTCCTGAGAATCCAAACACCATAACACCACCAACCATCTTTGTACCCCGATCATCCTTAATCGGCGGCCTGATGACACCAACAAAGAAGACAAGATCCAATCAACTCAGAGATGCCACAGGCAACTTCTCCTTGAATATCGATCACTTTCATGGTCAGAACCCTAGAGTCCCTCAACCCTCCTCTCTGCCTGAAGGGCTCGATCTTAGAGTCCTGTTCGACCTCTTTATGACACACCCCCCAGAAGAATTTGATCACTACACCGCTGTACTTTTCCAGGCCTTTCATCTGGCTCGGACCCGGCGTCTCAGCCAGGCCATTACCTCCGTCCCACAAATGCAAATTGATCCGCAGCCACAACAAGTGCCTGATCCAGATGCTAAGGTGATCACTAACCGTGAATTGGAAGAACTGAATGCAGCCACAGAGGCACGGTTCGGCATGCTCTACAACGAAGCTGTTATGGCAACAGAACTCCAGCTGGCTGGCGATCAATTAGGCTGCCTTGAGTATCAGCTTGACACAGTCTTTTCAGCTATGGGCGATGTTGCTGCACTTCGCAGAAAGAGAATTGCTCAAGTTCTGGGGGTGAAAGAAATCGCTAGCATCTCCCAGGAAGAAATCTGCATACAAAGACCAACACG
>BNWK01000076.1 GCA_025998775.1 Alphaproteobacteria bacterium
TAACCAGTCTTCCAAAAAAAAAGGATGAAGTGTGGATTCACTTTTTGCCCACACTCAGTCTTCTCTTCTCTGCGCTGTCAATTTAGTCTTTCTTTCCATTTTTCTGACTGCATTCATCTCCAACCCCTTTCCCTTTCTCCACACTTCTCTCTTTCTCTCTTGTCAGGCTCGGCATCGTTCTCCTTCGCAAGGTACGAAGATGAGTTACTGAGATCGTGCCTCTACGGAGTGGAAGGGTTGGCGGCGGACGGGTTTTTTTTTTTTTTTTTTTCCCCTTTTCTCTTCTCCTTTTTTTTTTTTTTGTCTTTTGTTGAGTGTATTCCGAGAGGCCCTGAGTTCTGCTGGGTTATCTATCATTCGTCAAAGTTTGTTTTCTCTTTTTTTTTGGTTTTTTTTTTTTTTTACGTTTTTCCTTTTTTCCTTTTTAATTTTTGACACTAAATTTATTTTTTTTTTTTTTTTTTTTTTTTTTTTTTTTTTTTTTTTTTTCGTTTTTTCTTTTTTTCTTTTTTATTTTTGACACTTAATTTTTTTTTTTTTTTTTTTTTGCTATTCTAACCAACCACACTCAGGTGGGAAGCAGGAAGAATGGAAACTTAGATTGTACATGCGTATTGATGACTGGGGGGGTACATATACTCTTACTCACTTGGCCAACCAGGGGTGCTCGCTTTATGTGGGAGTAATTTCCTCGTTTGCCTTTTCTAGTTCGATTTTTGACTCTCAATTTATTTTTCCCGCAGTCTGTTTATGGCTGCTGTCCAATTTGTCGGGTGGTTCAATATGAAGCCCGCTATGTTTGGTTCGGTCCTCTTGGCATGTTTGAGTGTCATTCCAACAGCGGGCTTTCTAATTCGGGTTAATCTTTATTATTGTGTATCTTTTGAATGTCTACTGAATACGTATATATTCTTTTGGATATTGCATTGCGTTTTATTAGCTTCTGTTTTTTTTTTTTTTTTATGTTATTGCCTGTCGCTTCTTTCACACTTAGCACTTTATCGACTTTCAACTGTCTCTTGAAAACTTCAAGCGTGTTGTCCAATACTCTAGAGATATGCCTCAGGTGGAAGTACGTGATATGCCTGCGAGGTTGACTAAGGGTAAGATAG
Source organism: Alphaproteobacteria bacterium (assembly GCA_025998775.1). GTDB lineage: Bacteria > Pseudomonadota > Alphaproteobacteria > UBA3830 > UBA3830 > BNWE01. The sequence continues at coordinate 1,113 of BNWK01000076.1, forward strand.
AATTCGAAAGTGTGTCACTCACACACCATCCCCGGCTGCCCTGTGTCGTTCATAATGCATCCTTTATCATTGAGGTATCATGTGTGTGTGTGTGTATGTGTGCATGTGTGCATACGTGTGTGTGTGTGTGTGTGTATGTATGTGTGTGTGTGTGGTGTACGTGTGTGTGCGTGTGTGTGGTGTGTGTGCGTGTGTGTGGTGTGTGTGCGTGTGTGTGTGTGTGTATAGTTACGTGTGTGTGTGTGTATAGTTACGCGTGCGCGTGCGTATGTGTGGATTTGTAATTTTTTTTTTTTTTTTTTTTTGTTGTTGTTTTTTAATGCCAGAAAGGCCAGAAAGTCGGTATTTGTGGGCGGACCGGTGCGGGAAAGTCATCAATTGTGCAAGCTCTATTGGGCCTTGTTAAACCATGCCATGGGGTTATTAGTATAGCTGAAGTTGACATCGCCCTTCTTCATCCACAGACTCTTCGTTCTGCAATTTGCATTGTTCCGCAGGTTTACTTTTTTATTGTTTTGTATCATTCTGGTTCTCTTTTTTTGCAGTGCAGTTTACTGATTTTTTTTTCTTTCTTTCAAGGATCCTACCTTGTTTTCAGGAACACTGAGGTTCAACATCGATCCGAAGAACGAGTTTGAAGATGATCAAATACTGGACGCGTTGGTATGTTTATGTATGTATATAGGTGTATGTATTACTGTATGTGTATCTATGGCTGCATGTATACTCTTTATCAGTGTGTATTGGTACTCACGTGTTCATCTTTATCCGTGTTCAATAGTCTCGGATTGGGATACTTGACATTGTTGAGAAGGATCCTCTGAAATTGCTCGTCGAGGTTCAGGACCAAGGCCAGAATTTCAGGTCTGTGAACTATAGGTCGCTTTGTTGCTATGCCCCACCTTTTTTTTTTTTCAGCGCTGGCCAGCGCCAGCTTTTCTGTCTCACTCGTGCGTTGCTCAGCAAGTCTAACATCCTTGTGTTGGATGAAGTTTGATTGATGTTTATTCTTGGTTTGTGAATGACATTTCTTCTATGATATGGATAGGCGACTTCAAGAATTGACCCCCAAACCGAGGAGGTCATTCAGCGCTTGATTCGAGAGAAGTTTAAGGACAGAACCATCATTGTCATCGCCCATAGGATCGAGACGATAATGGAGTATGTGCTGAAATCTCTTTTTGTCTGTGTAAATTCATTATATATTGGACATGTTATGTATGTCTCTTTCTTATCTGCTCAAATAGCCTTGACCTGGTAATTGTGATGGAAGACGGGAAAGTCATTGAAAATGACAAACCTTCCAAACTGATGAGGAATCCCCAGTCCGTCTTTTACAAACTGCGAACTGCAACCCAGACAGAAGGAATTGAGAAAGAAGTGGAAGTGAAGGAGGAGGAGAAGGAGAAAGAGAAGGAGACCGATGGAGGCGAGTAATGCAAGCGAGATATAATCCCTTTTCTTTTTTGATAATCCTAACCAGAAAACATTTTTTTTGCATTTCATACAATATTTTTTTTTTATTTAACACAAGCACTTTTTAACCGACATTTTTTTTAACAAGCTTTTTTTTTTTTTGCCATTTGATCTACTGGACAGACACAGTATTTGACCTGCCATCTGTCACTTGTTTATGGGGGAAGTTTGTATGTACTCATCTTAAAATAACTAAACCCAATAAAGGGAAAAAAAGACAAACAAGATAAAAATAGTGTTTTTGAAGTGAAAAAGAATCATTTTCTTTTTTCATACACTTCACAAACAACAGTATGCGGCACAGGCGTGGGAAAGTGCAGCTTGCGAAAAGACAGAGGTGTTATACAGGCTCTTCCTCCTACTGACATCTGCATAGAAGGGACGAATGATAGAACAAAAAATGAGACAAAAACTAAAAAAAATCGATAAAAACCCCGAAATGCATTGGTAAATCGATTCCAGGTATGATGCCTGCGATTCTCACTTCACCGATAAAGAACGACAGTGTGCAGGCCTCACCATCCATTTCTGTAGGACAACATAGATATCAAACATCACAGAGCTTAAACAAGAAAGAAAAAAAAACCAATAGAGAATACTGAATGATCAGGCACAGTCTGGTGCTTACTGATGTTTGCTTGCTTATGCAATACACCACGTGCTTGAGCAGACAAAACACCATTTCTATTCCTTTCAAATTTATATGTATATGTTCCTAAACAAAATAAAAAGGAATAATTGGAAGCGATACAGCAGATTCAAAAAAAGTAAACCGGATATGTCGCCAAGAGGATTCGTAACAAATCGACTGAGCAAGTTTGGCGGAGCCACTCCAATGTCTGCAAAGGGTATGGCGGAAAAGAAATAATTGTTCTTCAAGAAGTAAAAAAAAAAAATATGAAAAAGTAATGACTAAAAAAAGGAGGAGGAGAAGAAAAAAAAAACTGAGAAAAAAACACACCAATTGATGAATACATTTTCTTTCCGTATTCGATTTTTGTAGAGAGCCGATAAATACCCTAAAAAAGAGAGTGTGTAATAGGAGTTGAAAAAAAAACCTTTTTCATTACCGGGTTCATAAATACAGTCCTCCACCCCCAGCAACCACGAGTGAACAAATACTGTAAACAACGCTTCCGGGATGATGAGCTTATGCTGAAATCCTCACCATAGCTGCCTGGATGGACGGAAATGGGTATTTCTAAAAAAAAATGAATCAAAAAAAAAAAAAAGAATAGAAAAGAAACGAATAGGTCTGTTCTTTTTGAAATAAGTGTGTTTCTTCCACAAATAATGTTGAAAACATGTTCCTATAATCTGAAAAACAAAAATAGACATTCAGCTATAAAAAGAAAAACCGCTCTGATCTTATCTTGTTGGTTCCAAAATAAATTGCAAAGTCTTAAAATAATGTCTCTCTGCATACCTGTTAATCCATTTACAACATCGTATGCTTCATAGGGACCACATGTAACTTCTGTCGAACAACAACACAGAAAAAATAGGAAAAACTTTCCAACTCTGAAGAGCAATCAAAAAAAAACTTGGAAAAATTCAAAAAAACTTGTGAAGAATCGACTCAATTCCCATTGATGAATAGTTCAAAATAATAACAACTTGATTTCAATTTGAAATATAAAAAGAATATGCAACTAAAAAAATTGGATGGCTGACAGAAAGTGGTTGGGGGTGATTCAAAAAACAAAAAAATAACAGCGAAACACAGGCTAATAAAGAGTTTTATACCGGAGCGGGGATTCACAGTCTGAGAATCGACAGCAAAATAAGTTACCAGTTGAATATGTCTAACTTGGCCTGTAATATCTCAAACTTGGCTTTAAATATGTCAAACTTACTGGAAAAACAACAAAACCTCACAAATTGAGACTACCACACAGCTATGGGAAGATATAAGAACTTCAATACGAAAAAATCACAGACAATAACAATTAACCTACAAGCCAGCAGCATCCAGAAGAAAAAAACACAAAAAAACCCTGAAATAGAAAATGAAGACACTAAACTTACACGTAAAATCACCGATTTCACCAAAAAAAGTCTGTACTAAATCCCGTAGCTTGAGCTTTTGTACGATTTCTTGGAATAATAACAAATAAGGCTTGTCAGAGAGAAAAGAATAAAATAACCTAACTGAAGCACCAATAATATTACCAATGAGCCGTAAAACCTCAAACTTATCTCTAGCCAGGCTTTTGAGTTTCGGAACAACGCGGTTCATATGTTACATACATTGACTCCCTCTATTGTTGGGGCTATATGGGGAGTGAGGACGCTTATTGATCATTGAGTATCACTGTCATTTACCTCTGTCATGTACCCGTAGTGGATTCTTTGTGTGTGAAATCACAATCTTTTGGATTTGGAAGTTTTTTGGACTATTTTGAGGGTTTGTTAATTTTATTTTCATTCACATCATACCTTTGTTAATTACCAGAATCCTCAACTAGTTATATCAACAACATGGTCATTAGTTACACTTATAACAGGCAAGTTGCTTTGCCATGCTCAATAAATTCAATCTTGCTTGCTGATTAAACAAACAATAGATTTTTAAACGTTTTGAATTATTTTTGTTTTATATGTTTTTCGTTAGCTGTAATTGTCAGGATGAAGAAATTTTGTTGGTTTTTTCATTGTTTGCTTCTTCAATGAATTCTAAACCAACCCCTATAAATTCTGTAGGAAAAATTTTCATTGATTATTGTGAAAACGTCAAAGCAGGTTTATTGTCTATTTGACCTACTTTACATCACTATTCTTTTCTTCTCAGACATTAATCAAGATTTTTTTAGAATGATGCATTTCATGTTGAGGATAATGATGAAAAAATGATAACCCTGACACTTGGGCTTATGGAGAAAAAAGTGAAGACACATTAGACCGCATTAGAAATCTCACAAATAGTGATCAGAAATGATGTTGTATTTATTGACTGGTCTGTCCAGAGAGGTCACTTCCGTATGGTTTAGTAGGCTTATAAAACACCTGTTTTGTTTTTTAGTGTAGACTGTGGGGTTTTATGGATATCAATAGAGACGCTTAAGTTTATATCTTATTTTGTCGATGTTCTTGTGCTTTCTCTTCATTTCAACTTACTTCATATTTATTCTTGTTTGTGCTTTCTCCTTTTTTTGCATACTTCATTCCTACTGTGCTATTTTTGGCTCTTTTTTCTTGCTGTATCGGCCTGTAAATCGATGGCTTTGGCGTGCTCTGACTTATTTCTGCTTGTTTGAAAAGCTTTTATGGAGGGGTAGCGGCCTGAATCGTGTTTTCTTCTCTTTATGAGTATGTATGGACTTATTTAGTCTTGTTTTGCATTTCCCATGGTATGTCTTCTTCGTTTTCGTAATTTTGTTGTCATTTCTCTTTTGTCTTTCCCCTTTTCCCTTTCTCCGCGTATTCTGCCTTTTTCAGGCCCTTTTTGTTTTGAAAATTCTCAGGAGCATATTCGATAATTGCTTTATGAAGTTGGTGAAAGATGATAGGAAGACAATCATAATGGCCACCAATCGTCTGGAACTTTTGAGTCATGCAGACATAA
>BNWK01000077.1 GCA_025998775.1 Alphaproteobacteria bacterium
TAGTAGCTCATGCCGGTTGGTGACCATGGACACCGCAGGCAATGCAACCTGGACGAGTGTGGGAACGAACACCGCCGATGATGTCGTGGGCGGTACTTGGTATAGCCCTTGCGCCATTGGCAATAAAATATATGCCATAGAGTATATCTCAGGCCGGTTGGTGACCATGGACACCTCAGGCAATGCAACCTGGGCGAGTGCGGGAACGAACACCGCCGATGATGTCGTGGGCGGTACTTGGGCTGCCATTTGCGCCATCGGCAATAAAATATATGCCATAGAGTATATCTCAGGCCGGTTGGTGACCATGGACACCTCAGGCAATGCAACCTGGGCGAGTGTGGGAACGAACACCGCCGATGATGTCGTGAGCGGTGCTTGGTATGGCCTTTGCGCAATTGGCAATAAAATATATGCCATAGATAGTAGCTCATGCCGGTTGGTGACCCTGGACACCGCAGGCAATGCAACCTGGACGAGCGTTGGAGCAAACATCGCCAATAATGTCGTGGGCGGTACTTGGGCTGCCATTTGCGCCATCGGCAATAAAATATATGCCATAGAGTACGCCTCAGGCCGGTTGGTTGTCATGGATTTAGGGTATGGAGATGGCTCTTCCTCCATCACCGTTGTTCCCGCTAGCGGTACTGGCACGCCGACGACCGTCACCTCCACCGACGCTGCCGGAGAGACCGTTACCATCCCAGTCGATAAATTGATACAGGACGGCAGCAACTACTACGTCGACCTGAGAATGGTAAACGTCGATTTCGTCAGTGCCGAGATCAAAATCGCCGATCTGGGGCGTGTTACCGTTCCGAAAAAGAGAGACGTCACGCTGGTGGTTAGCAAACAAAGCACAAATCTTGGGGATGCTTCGATTTCTCTCAGCGCGCCTTCCAAAATAGGCAATACTGATGTTGGCGCCAGCTCGGAGCAAGCCATAACTACCGGTACCACTACCTTTAAAATTGAGAGTACACAGCTGCAGGGAAACAGCACCACCGGCTATTACTTCGACACCAAGATGTACAATATCAACTTCAATGCCAGTATAGTGCTCAACGAAACTGGAACTCTCTCTAGCCCAAACAAGAAAGACATCAATCTGAGTATTACTGCAGGAGCAGAGGATGAGCACACATTTACTAGAGGAACCGCCACAGAACAGAACATCACGGGTAGCAACCAAGCCTCGAAAATCGAAAGCACTGATCTGGGGACCACTTCTCCATATTCCATCGCTCTAAAGAAGTACGATACATCCTTCACTGCAACCATGATAACAGGCTATAAGGGACGTATCACCGTTTCCAAAAAAAGGGACATCACTCTGAGCGTCTCTCCCAAAGCAGGATCATCAGAAGACGAGCACACCATTAAGATTGGAACCGGCCTCAATCAGGCCATTGCCGCAAATGCCCAAGCAATTTCCATTCCGGCGTCTAGTCTGCAGGGAAGTGGTCCATACTATGTCGATATAGAAACGTACGACGTCGACTTCACAATTACACAGAAAGTTAGTGAGACAGTACGCATTACCCTTCCAAAAAAGAGGGATTTCACACTGAAAGCAAAAAAGAGGGACTCAACTCAGGAAGATGCTCCTCTCACTATTGGCGCCGGCGCGCAACAGAACATTACCAGCACCTCCTATATCGCTGCTACCACATTTAAAATTGAGGATACTACGCTGCCTGCGACTGCTCCGTACTACGTCGACCTCAAAATGTTCAATATTGGCTTCGATGCCATCATGGTGCTCAACGAAACCGGAACTCTCACTTTCCCACCGCGGAAGGATGTTGAAATAAAGATAGAAAATGGAGATATCGGTGCCGAAAGCGATCATACCATTACCGTTGGTAGTGCATCACAGCAGGTTACCGTTGGAAATAATCCTGAAGGGTCGACAAGTATCGCTGGAGCCGAGCAAACCATTAGCGTAGCAGCAAACTACACAATCCAAGACAAGGGGCTAATTAGTGGCGGCAATAGCGTTGTCATCAAGGGATACGACCTTGCGTTCACGGCTACCATGGTAACTGGCGAAAATGGACGCATCACTGTTCCACAAAAGAGGGATGTCACATTAACTGTCGGTCCCAAATCGGAAAGCGAGCACCACGTCAAACTTGGAGTTGCGGCCAAAAGAGGCAGCACTAATATTGGTGCCGACAGCGTTCAGGATATTACTGCAAATGACACCGTCTTTACCATTCCGGCGCCCAGTCTGCAGGGGAGTGGCCCATACTATTTCGATATTGAAACGTACGACGTCAACTTCACCGCCTCACAGACAGTCGGTGATACGGTGCGCATTACCCTTCCAAAGAAGAGAGACTTTACGCTGAAAGTAAAAAAGAATGACGCAACTCAAGGGGATGCTCCAATCACTATTGGCACTGATGCGGAACAGAACATTACCAGCGCTTCTTTTACTACACTGCCAACAATTCAAGATACTGCGCTGCAGGGAAGTGGTCCGTACTATATCGACGTCAAAATGTTCAACATTGACTTTGAGGCCTCTATGGTGCTCAACGAAGTCGGAACTCTCACAATCAATAAGAAAAGAGACGTTACAATATCAACAACCATTGGTACCGAAAGCGATCACACCATTACCATTGGCGACAGCAGCGTCAGTAATACCATATTACCAGGTCAGATTACCGGAGACAGCATTACCGCTGGAACCGAGCGGACCATTACCGGAGCAACAAATTACGTAATCCAAGACGCAGGGCTGTCAGGTACTGATCCTTACAAGGTTATCATCAAGACATACAATGCTGGTTTTACAGCTTCCATGGACATTGCAGAGAGAGGAAAATTTACTTCCACCAAAAAGAGGAACATCACATTAACTGTCAGTCCCAAATCGGAAAGCGAGCATACTCTTGTAATAAAAGTGGACGCCGAAGACTCTGGCGGCGCTACTATCAACGCTAACGAAATTCATAGCATTTCCGCAGCAAACACCGCCTTTATCATTCCGGAGGCAAGCCTGCTGGGAGTAGAGGGCAATTACTACTTTGAGACAGAAATGTACGACGTTACCTTCGAGGGCAATATAAAGGTTGCAGATAAAGCAAAAATAATTTCCAGTCTCGAGCGGGATATCAATCTGACAGTGGATAAAGCAGACGCAACCAAAGCATGGCCTGCTACCATTTCTACTAACGCCGGTTCGACGTCTAAAGCTCCCGATGAGGAGCAGGAAATCACTGGCTCTACTACCATTACCGTTCCAGCAGCTAATCTCACCGAAGAAAGTGACGGCAAATACAGTTTTATAGTGAACGTTAACAACATCAAATTCACCAGAGCTGAGATGCTCGTTGCTTATCATGGACGCATCAGCACTGGCAAGCATGAGCCCATTACCATAAATGCAAGTGCAGGATCTTCGGCGAAGGGAAGCGGGAAATCCATCATGAAAATAGGAGCAGGTACAGACACTGAGCATACCGGCTCAACTGTTACCATTGGAACAGGCTCTGGAGTGAGCGACTTGCAGCCAAACGGCGACGGTAGCTACTACGCTGATCTGTATATGTATAATATCAATTTGAGTAATGCCACGACTACATACAATAATGAACGAATTGTCAACGAAATCACCTCTTCGAAGCAGGGGAATCTTATGCTGACGGTGGAGAAGACTCCTGTTAATGCCTGGTTCAAAGTAGGAAAAAACACCGCAAACAGTATAGCTACTGGCGACTGGGAAACAGTTTCCTACTATAGTGGTAAATTCTATGGTTTGCGCACTAATAGGCAGTTGGCGGTTCTGAATGATGAATATTCATCATGGGCATCTATTGGAGCGGCTGAAACCGTTACATGGTACGGCAATATTGCGGATACCAGCGGAAATATCTATGCCATAAACTACGATAGTGGACAATTGGCAAAATTCGATAGCTCCGCTTGGGCAAATATTGGTGCAGATACTGCAGATTCAGCAACACCTGATTACTGGATAAAGCTATGCTTCCACGAAAACAAAATACATGCCATAGGTTCCACTGGCCAAATGGTGAATATAGACATATCTATTGCGTCACCGTCCTGGAGCATCGTTGGTTCAGCAGCCCCCTCCGGCGATTGGCAGGGAATCTGCTCCAACGGCATAAATGTGTATACACTCGACCAAGATACTGGACAATTTGCCAAATTCGATGGATCCAAATGGGAGCCTGTTGGTTCAAGCGTTACTGCCGTCACGTCAATTACCCTTTGCTCTGACAGAAGATATGTGTATGCAATCGACTATATTAGCGGACGACTGCTGAGTTTTGACTACTTTGCAACAGTTCCATCTTGGACTTCAAGAGGCACAAACACTGCCGGAAGCGTTGTATCAGGCGGCTTGTGGTACGGCATGTGCCATGATGGCCATGGCAACCTATATACTATGAATTCTGCCTCTGGCCAGTTGCTTAAGTTTTCCACAACCACGGATTTTAAGGTCAAGATTGAAAGCGTCGAGGATAATCCAACAAGCGATACTAAGAACTACGAGCAACCGTTGGTGAATAAGAGCGCTTCTACAAATGGCTTGGATGTGGAACTCCAGAATGTGAATATGGTGTCGGCGGTCCTTAAATACAATAAAACAGAGACAATCGCTGATATAATCGATTTTTCGCCTCAGGATCCATCCGATCAAGCGAAAGATCCTCTCATAGGCTATAATAGCATTAACTCCAATTTCGAGGCAAAAGTAGCGACTGGCGGCAACGTGGGCATTGTCAATGGGCTGTACACGGTGACGGACGGTGAGATGCATATAACCTTAAAATATGGGGATGTTGAATTGACCATTGGGCCGGCCATCGGGAGCGATAGCAGTACATTCAAATTCGATTCCGGACACGACACAGACGAAAAAACTGTCACTGGAATAATGCGCCTGGAGATTCCTGCCTCCGATATGATTAAGAATGGCAATATCTTCAAAACGCCGAACTTCGATATGAAAAACATTGTTCTACTAAAGGCGAAGTTTTCAAGTATTCCACACATGAATCCAGTCCGTCGTCCTGATGATAATGTGACGCGCTACGTGGACTTCTATGATGAAGAAGCCACAACTGCACCGTCAGAACCATATGTTTCCGGTAGCGATATCGCATTTGGAGACGAAACTGATGCAATAGCTGGTACCGACATAATATGGGATGAATCCCTCAAATCTTGGGTAACAAAAGATACAGCTGATGGACAAAATTACTTTTATAACAAAAACATAAACGGCGATTTCTTCTGCATAATGCATGAGATTGGAAAGAATAGCAATGAAACAGCACCGCCACCACTTGTGTTGTGGTATCAGAAGGACGGCGCTGCAATTGATAGCAGTACACAAGAAAGCCTTGCCGCCTATTTGCCAGGCACTCATCGGATGTTCGCGACTCCTGACTCATACTATGATGCATTTAAAGTTTGCAACGCTTCGAATGGAGCTCAATACAAAATGATCTCAGGTGGATTTACCAAACCGATTAATGCCGTTCTGAAAAACCACAATGGTGGTACAACTATTCAGGAACTCACTACAGAGGCCTGCACAAACCTAAAAACTTCCTACGGCAATAACATACGCATCTACGTCGTGAAATATCGCATGCCAACGCCCAGCGCTTCAAACGCCTACGACCATATAAATGCATGCGCCACTGACCCAGCATATGTCTACGACGTCGGAGAGAATAACTATAACGGAACCACCAATACACTAAGTGCTGAGAAAAATCTTCAAAAAGCTCTCGATGCTATTGCCGCAGATATCAAATCTGCAGGATTTGCCAACTATGAGGAGGCTCATACTGTTGAGACATCAGAAACTCTCTCCAGCGTTCATCCTCCTGTTCCTTCTGCTCCTCCTGCTCCTTAAGACTAACGAGTTGCACGGAAAACGCTGAAACTCTCGTAATTCAGAGGCCCGAAGGGACGTAGGAATCCAGGGAAAAGAAAATCCGACTTCTCACCTTGAATGTGTATATTTGATCGGTCGAATTCTCTCTTCAATAACAAATGCTTTTTTCTGTTATTTTTAGCGATAGACTAAAATATTGCTTGATAGCTTGCTTAAG
>BNWK01000078.1 GCA_025998775.1 Alphaproteobacteria bacterium
TGATTCCAGATGATTATGTTAAGAAGTATATCCACAAGTCTTTGGCGGTAATTTCTCACGTTAGTACGCCTACCAGCACCAAACATTTTGCAAGCATTCTTTACGACCAAGAGATCAAGCTTCTCAATTCCAAACTTGTAGGCAACACGTCGAGGCATCCTTTTTTATAGTCAAGATAAAAAAATAAATTAATAAAAAAGTTTGGCGCCGAAATTAAAATTGTCTACAGTTAGAAGAAAAGCTAATTTTTTGCAACACCACCTAATAAAAAAAATAATGATAGTCTTAACAATGGTGTCGACACACTGGACAAGCGTGATGCTCATTAACCCATGTGTTGATACACTCAGCGTGGAAGAGATGACCACACTTTGTTACTACCTCACCATCGTGTTCATCAGACAAGCATATTGCGCACACATCATTGAATGCATGACCTGTATAATCGTTTTTGGGTGTCAGTAGTGGAGGTGTAGGTTTCCTCCATAGGAGAATATCAACCCCCCCTCCATCGTAGTGTGACTCAAATTCTATTTCAAACCCATCCAGAAGGTACTCTGCAATGTGCTCTTGAATGTTAGCGCCTCGTATCATTACACTACCACTCCCATCATCTCCATACAATATTTTTTCGGAGAGGATTATTGGCTCTCTTCTTCTTGTCTGGCCGACTGTTGTCCGGCTGACTGTTGTCTGACTGACTGTTGTCTGGTTGACTGTTGTCTGGTTGACTGTTGTCTGGCGGGCTGTTGTCTGACCCATCCTTTTATAGTCAAGATAAAAAACTGAGAAGATAAAAAAGTTTTGAGGTCAAAAATAATTTAGCAGCTAAAGTTAGTCGGTAAAAAATCGGTTACCAAAAATCGAGGTTACAAAAAATTTGGTTGGTGTCAGGAACTTATGTTGACGCTTTTCGAAACCACTTTTAAAGGCGTCAGGCGTCAATAGCGTTTTCGGGAAAAATCTCATCAGCCATGTGTTTAGTGAGTGATTAGGGAACATAGTTAGTGTTTTTCACCAAAAAAGATAAGCGTCCCAAGTCGTGTGTTGCCTCCATTTTCATCTCAGGGTTGACGCTTTTCGAATTCACTTTTAAAGGCGTCAGGCGTCAATAGCGTTTTTCGGTAAAAACAACATCAGCTAGGTGTTTAGCGAGTGATTAGGGGATGTCATTACAGTTTTTCACTAAAAAAGATGAGCGTCCCAAGTCGTGTGTTGCCTCCGTTTTCATCTCAGAGGTGACGCTTTTCGAATTCACTTTTAAAGGCGTCAGGCGTCAATAGCGTTTTTCGTCAAAAAAGATAATCGTCCCAGCTCAGTGAGTGATTTGCGGAAGACCATTAGCGTTTTTCACTAAAAAAGATGAGCGTCCCAGTTGAATACTTGCCTCCGTTTTCATCTCTGGGTTGACGCTTCTCGATTTCACTTTTAAAGGCGTCAGGCGTCACACACTCCGTAACCGAAGGCTGGAATTTTCACAAAATTAAGTAAAAAAAGAAAAAATAGTGTAGTAGGACGTTGGTGCAAAACTACTAATAATTGCCCTTATCTTATCTGTAGTTGACTCTCCGGTGTGTGCTTTCGAGTGCGTTTAAGGTTGGAACCTGTGTGATCGCCCAGAGACGACCTGTTCCCATTTGTGTTGCTCCAGTGGGATTTTATGGGTTATAGGCTATGTTGTACCCGAAATGGCAGTGATGGGACGTCAGTATAAGCTTTTATATCTCGAAGGAGGAATCTGGGTGAGGTAGCTGGTTTTGACCTTAAAAGTGCTTGAAAGTACCTGCTGGAGGGTCATAAACAGATAAAGTTGGATGATTTTAGCAGTTGTGCTCCAACGTCCCTATACACTATTTTTTCGCGTTGTTCACGATCAGGCACAGGAATTGTTAGGATTAATGTATGAACGGAAAAACATTGAAAGTCCAGAATATAAATATTTCGACAGACTCAACAGATACGTGGGAAACAAAGAGGACGATATCGACGAGCACATATCCATTAGTGCACTCATGAACCAAACTCCCAATCCAACAACAGCAATGAAAGCAGCATACAAGATATTATACAACAAAGAACATATTCTTCTTTCTCTATTCCTAAGTAAGGAGCTCGAATATCCACACACTAGGTTTGAGCTCAGAGACAAATTCCTTATAGAGCATCGCAGATTGAAATGTCACATAGATTTAGGACACGACGATTATTCAGTGACGCCAGATGAAGTGGGAGAATTTATCGAAACATTAGGCAACAAGCTACACTGGCTACACCAAACAGCATTCGAAGGTTTCGATTGGAACACGTACAAACTGAAGCCAAGTACACCGTCCATGAGTCCAGACTACATTGACAAACTACAAGAATGGGCAACAGGAATAAATCAACTTCTTGAAGGGGTGATTCCAATACTTAATCCTTCAATAATTCATGATCTCATAATAACAACAGGTTATGCGATCGAAGACATGGAAGCTACTTCAAATAATGTAGAAGCATATAAATTCATTTATAGCAGAACTGGTGCAAACCTTAAAGTTCATTTGAGAAAAACATTTGAACGACTAAAGATTTTGAGAGATGAAGAAAGAATAATTCCGTACCCAATCGCAGCAAAGGACACTGCGCCAATTCCGGCAAATATTCAAACAAAGATTTCTCAAACAAAAGCACTGGTTGTTCCAGCTTATGATGCCTATCAAAATGGAGCATGGGAAGACGAAGGAAGACCAAAACTCAATGCTTTAATTCACGGCCTCGAAGAATTGCTTTCAATGATAAATAAACCCAATTTACGTCTCAAAGAAAGTCTTGTAGTCTTCTTCTATAATATAACTGATTATATAGCAAAGAAGATTCAACAAATACGAGCCTCAAATAATCCAAATTGGAACATTCCCACATCTTCCGAACTCACACATCTTCAATCAGCAGTTCAACTTATCTCAACCCTTTCTTCACCGGAACTACCATATCTTGATTTAGCAAAAGGTTTTCCAGATTATATCAATTTGTACAATTCTTGTGACACACTACCCGTATCTTGGGGTTGACAAAAATAAAAAAAATTACTAATCTATAATTACTAAATTTACTGAATAACTTCTAACATCATTACTGCTTTGAATTCTTTGATATCTTTTTCTTCAATTCTCTTTCCATCTCCATCATAAAGCCAAAATTCAACGTAATCAAAATTGCCATCGATAACAAACTTCTTTGGCATTCCTCCTTCATTTGCATAACATGTGAAGCAATTTACACTACTATCGCCATATTCACTATTCATTACAGCAGGATTTGAAAAAACACTGGTATGAGTAGTTGCCATACTGTCGGTTAATGCTTTGACCAGTCCGGACTGTGTTTCTCCTACAATTTGACCTATTTGTTTAGCTAAATCTTGATTATAATTTTCTAGAATCTCAGGTTTAGTTCCTCCATTTACTTTTGTCAACGCCTCTATACATATTCTTTTCATTAAATCGAGATCACTTATTTGTTTACACATCTCTTTTAGTCTAATATTTATTTTGTTGTAGAGTAGCTTTTTATCCATATCTTCTTCAAATGAAGCAGCAGGAGAGGAAAATAGCGCTGGTGCTTTACATGCTACTTCGCAAATTATGTTGTCCACTAAAGGATGCACTCCTCCCAATATACCATGAGCAACCCCGACCTTCTCAGAACCATAAATCTCTATCATAATGCGTAGTATGTTCTTTTGGATATTTAAATACAGAAACTCCGGATTATGGGGATGAAGATTGCAGAGTTCTTTACATGCTTTGTTCAACATCCATACCGACATTTCTGTGGATGGGGCGTGACTTATTGCTTGATCTACTTGTGTGTTATCAGTGCTATTATTGTTTGTGTGGAATTTAGTATAGACGCGAGTGTAGCCAAGATCTATATTCAGTTCACTCTGAAGAACCATAGCAAAGCAGTTACAGACATCCCAAAACCAGTGTGGGTCACTTATCCAGTTCGCAGTGGCGTTAGGAAAATCCCTTCTATTGTCTTTATTCTCCTCCATCCACATCACTACTAATTCTTCAAATTTTCCAAGACTACATATATATTCGGCAAAATTGTCTAATTCGTACTTATAATCATTTAGTATTTTGTACGCTCCTTTACACATATTCAAATCTTCGGTTATCTCATATTCTATTGTTCGCTCATATTCATGTTCATATACATTCTTTATATCAGACAGTTCTATGTATGTTGCTTCGATCTCCTCCATTGTTGTATTCTCAAATATTCTTATTATTTCGTTCAGTGTATCTATTGCCAATGTTTGTAAATCTGATTTTGTTATGCGATTATAGAAAGCAGTGTGTGTTAGAATGTAATCAGTTACGAAACCTAATATGTAGTGTGGTATGTCAGAAGTGCGTTGAAGGTTTAGTAGTTTCGTTAATGTCAATTTTTCTAATGCTCTCTTACACATTTCCACCGTTTGGAGATCTTATAGTTTCGATTTTGTGAACATCGCAGCCAACAAATCCTGGCTCATACAGAGTGCTACTGTTCTTGGACTATATGCTGAACTTTTTAGCAATCTCATGTCAAGCTGATACTTAAGCATTAAATATTCTTCCGATTCTGTTTCTGTCTCATCATTTTCATGTGTAATTGCTTTTGTTTGTGTGACTTCGAACACATCGTCTTCCTCTTCCTCACCTACTGGTAATAATCAGAGTATGTCTAGATCTTCTTCTTTTCTTTATTCTCCCTCTACTAATCGTTCTTCCACCTGTGCTGATCCTCTAGACCGTTTTTTTTTCTCTTTCTTCTCTTTCTCCTTCTCCTTCTCCTTCTCCATTCCGCTCTGCCCGGTCGAAAGGGGATGGAAAGCGCTAGCCGGAGCGCTAGACGGGCCAACACTGCATTCTCCTCAATCTGTCTCCGCATTCTCCTGGGGATGGAAAGCGCAGGAGAAGGAGAAGACGAGGGAGAAAAGGTGGAGAAGGCCTGGTTGGGAAAAGAGCCAGGGGGAGGCAGAGAGAGGAGGTAAACACCCGCTGTTGTATGAGGAGGGTATCACAGAGGGAGGCTTGCCAGCAGCAGAAGATGAACCTGAAGAGGGGGCTGGTGAAGTGGGTGATGGAGACTGAGAAGAGGGGAGGAAATTGGACAGAGATATCTCATTCATAACAAGTACTGGATTTACATGAAACTGAGTAACGCCTGCGGGAGAAGGAAATTTAGGAGAGGGACCAGGAAGTGCATGGGTGCGATCACGGCTTAACAACCGGCCACCCCGGCCCCTGTTGCAAGAGTGTTTTGTATCATCAAACTGAGTGGAAAGTGTTGAGGGTTGTGTGGAAAGTGTTTAGGGTTGTAATGGAGGAATTGAAGTGGGCAGCAAAGAAGAAGCAAGCGATGCAGACGAGGAGGGGGGCGGAGATGGTGAAGGAGTGGCTGCGATGAGGAGAGGAGGGGAAGACACACCAGCAGGAGAAGATGTGGAGAGAGGAAGTCGCTGAACAGAAGGACCAAGGAGTGAGGGGAACTGGAACTGGAACTGGGGAAATGTGGGGGGCAAGGAAGATTTCTGCAGAACGGAAACAGTGGTACAAGTAAGTGAAGGAACAGTAGAAAAAGAATCAGAAGCTGAAGGGGTGATGGGTGGACCGGAAGAAGAAGGGACAGGTCTCGGTGGGTGAGAAGCTGTGCAGAAACAGGATGAGGGTGACGAAGGCTCACCAGGTGCAACACTGGAAATAGATTAATTTTCACTTATTAGAGATGCAGAGTAAGGTGAGGAAGAAGAACACGAGGAAGGAGACTGACAAAGAGAGAGAGATACACATGAAGGGGGTGGAAGAGAAGATAAAGACAGGGAAGTGGAACCAGGAAGGGATGATACTGATGAAAGAGAAGAAGATGAAGACAAGGATGAGGAGGGAACTCCGATTTCTGAAAGAGAGAAGGGTAAAAATCCGGTGGGGCTCTGTGGAGCAGACAAGTCTGGTGGCTGTACACAAGGAATGGGAGGACAGGGGAAGGGAAAGGAACAGGAAGCAGGAGCAGCACAGGTGGAAGAACGATTAGTAGAGGGAGAATAAAGAAAAGAAGAAGATCTA
>BNWK01000079.1 GCA_025998775.1 Alphaproteobacteria bacterium
ACATAGAAGAGCAGGAGACTCATCATAGAACTGAGGATTTCAAAATATCGGAGTTTTAACGTTCACGTTTTTAACCTGCTTTTCAAGCGTAATTCCATACTATCGACTTTAGTCGATAGTGGTTGATACAACTGGCTCGGAGAATTCGGCATAACCGTTTGGATAGACGGTGGCTGGGGTGTTGATGCTTTACTGGGAAAACAAACGCGCGAGCACTCTGATTTGGATATTGCAGTTCATCGTAAAGACAATGCTAAACTTCGTCAGTTGCTTGAAAACAACGGCTACAAAGAAGAAAATCGTAACGATTCCACAGAGTTTATGTATTTTTTGAAAAATGAAGCTGGGCAAGGAGTAGATGTACACGCTTTTGAGTATGACGAAAATGGCAAAACATTTAAAAAAGCGCACTTTTGGAACAGTAAATTAGATGACGTGAAATGGAAGCGATGAAAATCGTCGAAGAATGCGAGTTTCCCAGTGATCATCCATTGGCAGACGAGCTGGAGTCTGTTAAAAAGTATATGGAAGACTTATGTTATGAGGTGGCCCCATGAATTCAAAAGAAGCAGAACTTATTTCGACGATAGAAAAGTCCATATCTTCGTACAAAAAATCCAAGGCTTTCATTGGTTATTGGGATGCCGGAGGATTTGCAAATATCATGGATCAAACTCGGGAAAACATCGTTAATCTGGCTAATACATCTCCGAATGAAGCCAGAAAATTGATGCTGGACCTTATAAAAACGCACAACAAAGTTATAGAAAGATCAGACGATAGCAATGGATACATCGGAAATTTTTATGCGCAATGTATGGAGGATTTTGGGAAAATATTTTTGAAGCTTTCGGTAGATATCAAGGAAGTTGTTAAGCTGGTCTGCGATCTTTTTATGCACGACAATTATGGGGTAATGGGAAATGTAATTTCCGACTTCAAGGACGTTTTAAGAGAAGAAGGACTCGAGCTATTGAAGAAAAATTTTCTAGAATTGGCATCTCCAAGCGGATTGGAAGAGGTAAAAAAGAAAACCACTGCAAAATTTGAGAAAGAAAAGGCAAAAGGAGAACTTGATGAGGATGATGATCTTCAGGAGGAAGTCAATAAAAAGGTAGAGTATTACCTCGACAATATCGAAAGAGGATTAGCGCACATAGCCGATTGCAGAAATGATGTCGACGAGTATATTCAGGCGCAGTCGTTTCATGGCGGACTCTACGAGTACGACTATTTAGCAATCGCTAAGCGAATGATAAATCATGCAAGATATGGTGAAGCGCTGGAATGGCTCGATAAACTGTCTAAACCGATCACAACTTGGCGCGATGATTACCTGAAACTGAAAATCAGTGCGTTGTCGCTTTCTGGAGAACTTGAGGCAGCGCAACAGGAACGGATTGCTTGGTTTCAAGCCGATTTTAAATACGACTTATATGAAGAAATTCTGAAAAACGCCAACGATAACTTTCGTGAGCAATTTAGAAAGCAATCAATTGAAAAGGCATTCGAGCACCAAGATATTTATGCAGCGATAGATTTTCTTATGCAATTGGAAGAAGTCGAAAAATGTGCCGAATTTGTTTTGCTGAAATCTGAATCAATAAATGGTGCTTATTATGAACTTCTCAGACCTATGGCGAAAATTTTACGCAATAATTACCCGTTGGCGGCTACAATTTTATATCGCAAACTTACGGAACACTCTCTTGCCAAGGCCGTGTCAAAATATTATCAATACGCAGCGAAAGATCTCATTGCTTGCCATGAATTAAGCTCTCAAATAACAGACTTTTGTAATCACAAAAATCACGATGAATACTTCAGAGAAATCCAAGAAAAACACAAAAAGAAACGCACATTCTGGGAGATATTTAATCCACTGATGGAAAGAAAGTTGAGATGAAAATTAGTCTGAACATGTTTTTTTAACAACATAGGGAATATCATTTTCTTTGCACCAGCTCTGCGCAATGTCGATATATGCCTGATGACGAAACTCATAATAATCGGCCTCAAGGCCATTTTGAAACAGGACATCTTTAAAATAGCGGAATGCTCCTTTACCATCTAATGCGAAAAAGAGTTTGTTCTGCTTCCCTTCATCTTGGACAGACTCCGCGAAATCGGACATAATGCTATATTAGTGGATATCGTATTTACTTGGTAAGAGAACGTAATTACCTGAACTAGCGATGTCGTTCAATAATTCTTCATCGTTTTCAATTCCACTAATATCGCTATCGATTATCGTAACAAATTCGCCAGTCATGGTGTTCAAATATTGCTCAACGCCATCACAGTTAATTCCGAGCTCATTAGCGATATCTTCCAATTTCATAGTCACTTTTTTTGCCATAACGGTCCTCCATATGTATGTTTACATTCGTTCACATCCTAAACTTTAAGGAGTTTACCATGGAAAAGCTTATATGAGAACGCTAAACTCTTTCCGGTGATTGGTGAGAAAAATATATGAAATTACAATCTTACGTAGCAGTCCATTTACTATTAAAAAGAACAGAGTATTTTATGGCAAACTTGTTTTATGTAAGAATCAACTGTTAGATCTGTCTTATCCATATGTTTCCTCTTGTATAAAATATCTAAAACATAAACAGAAACCTCACCAAAAACAATGTCAGGCTGAAAACTCTCGTGGAAACGATATAATTTTGATCCATACGGAAAGCGGTAGTATTCTGAAAGGAGTATCATCTCGTTACTTTTTTGATCCAACTTAAATACTCATTTGATCCGTTTGTAATGGGAATTTGCACTATTTCCGGCACCTGATAATCATGATTTTTCTTTATAAATTCAGAAAGCTCTGCAAACAAATCAGAGCGCGTTTTTATCATCAGAAGATGTTCATCGTTTAGCTCTATCTTGTCATTCCAAAAATAAACGCTCTTTATTTTTTGGATTTGAACGCAGGCAGCTAGTTTTTCGACGATTATTTTTCGTGCGAGAGCCTCAGCTTGCTGCTCAGTTTCGACGGTCGTCGTGACAATTGTGTAATCATCTAGCGCCATGTTTATAAAATCTCCAAAAATGATATTATAATACATCATCACGGATTATACTCATAAAATGATAAATGCGATAATTACAGAAATAAAAGATAATGCATCCGAGGAATATGCGAATTTTTCCAGAAAGATGATTCAATCGGAAGACGGATATGGTCAAGGCGATATCGTTATTGGATGTCGAGTTCCTGATTTGCGGAAAATATCCAAAAAATATTTCATGATTGCCTCAATGGAAGATGTGATCGAACTGCTTCATTCTGAGATTCACGAAATCCGACTTGTTGCATTGATGATTATGATTTCTAAATTCGAAAAAGCAAATGCAGATTTCAAGAAGGAAATCGTTGACGTTTATCTTGCAAATACAAAGTATGTAAACAACTGGGATTTGGTTGATTTGTCCTGCTACAAAATAGTGGGCGCATATTTTGATGAGTCAGATGAAATATTTTGGAAATTGGCTCGATCGTCGTTGCTTTGGGACAACCGCATTGCCATTGTTTCCACCTATTCGTTCATCAAAAAAGATTCGTTTGATCTAACGCTAAAACTGACCGAGCATTTTTTAAATCATGAGCATCATCTAATTCACAAAGCCTGCGGATGGATGTTGCGGGAAGTAGGAAAACGAAACGAAGAAGTGCTGATAAATTTTCTCCGGAAACATCACAAAAATATGCCGCGAATCATGTTTTCCTACGCGAAAGAGAAGTTGAAAAATGTACAAATTTGATCCATCGCTGAAAAAACACTAGTTCGGCTCGGATCGTCACGCTGGCCTTACAGGCACTCAGATTTGATAAATATATTTCTCAATTTGTCATCATAGTTTTTAGTTTGGAACGATCAATGGATAATTCAGATCCGACATCACATAAAAATTGATCGTATTTTGTAAAATCGAATCAACCGCGTATGCAGAATTTTACCAATTTTGCGAGCGGATTTTTCATTGCCTTTGCGAGCATTCTCTCGACATGCGTAAATGTACTATATTCCTCCAGATCAGCCTTATAGCTGCCTAGATAAAAAAGCCATGACGATCTACTATCACCGCCAAGCACAGAAATATCATAACGCGAAGTAGTTATAGACGGGACGCCAGACCTACGATCAAATGCCTCAACAAATGAACTCATATCTTTTAATTTCAATAAGCTATCATCGGGAGAAATCTCCGTACACTCCAACAGATCTTCACCTATGGTCTGATAAAATTCACTCAGGAAATCACCGTAATTTGCAAGTAGGAAATCTTCTTTGATTTTGAAAATGTAGTTGCGATCATCTGTTTCGCAATTATAGAAATCAAAAAAGCCATCAGAATAATACTCTCTGGACTTCCTTTCACAACTAAAGCTTTCCATAGAAAACTCAAGTTGCACAACTGCGCCTATTCCTCTACCCATAATAATTCATCCTCTTTCATTGAGACAATTCTATCATAATCTAATGGGCGATATCAATTACAGATATCCAATCGGAATGGCCATAACTTCATTGGAAAGCGAAATGTTTTTTTTCGCGCAGGCAGATAACAGCTCACTAACCTATTGTTTTTTTTAAATGCCTCCAAAGCTGTGAAACTTTTCGTAGCTGTTAGCGACTGAGTTGCCGTTTTCTTAACTTCGACCGGATACAAAGTTTTACATCTTTTTTTAACTTTTTATAGTTTATAATGGGAAAACGTAATGATGAGTTAGCTTTGTGAAAAATCTTTTTTTAATTTTATTGTTTTTCCTCTGTGGTTGTTCTCAGATGGAGAATGTAGCCGAAAATGATCCCAATAGTATTGTTGCCCGTCACAAGGCGTATGTTCGTCTCGTCGACCTACTGGAGCAAAGCCTAAAAAACGGAATGTCAAAAGAGCAGATGAATAAGATTCTCCATACTTTTGAAAGTGATTTTCTTGGCGTAGGAATTACAGAAAGCAAACCATTCATGCAGTGCGTAAAAGCATATCAGGATCTTTCGCAACTCATAAAAAGTTGGCCAAAAGAAAACGCAGAGTACGATGGAGTTATTGATGCTGTCGAACATATGCAGGAACGGCTTCTGAAAGATTTAAAAGTGCTGAAAACAATTGCATTTAGTGACGACGATGGGAAATATGCGGTCAGCCATTTCTTGGAGTGTGGCTATGTGGATTACTTTACCTATCCTTTTATTATAAGATGTCCGGATTTTTTTGATAAACGCATCGCAGAATCCATCGAGAAAAAATCATTTTCTCCAGCTATAGCTTTTGCGTTATACGCGAAGTTATTCGATTCAAAATATTGGAAATATGAAACTCCGGACGTAGTAGTCTTGTCTGGCAACAATTTCTCCGGACATATATTGTTGCTTGCTCCACCAGGATGTTGTTGTAATATGGATGTTTATACATTCTACGCCAATAAGAATGGAGGCATTGAGAAAATTTACAGAAAAGACGATCTCAACTCTCCCGATGGAAACGGCTTTGGAATACATAATATCAGAGATTATTACTATAAATGGAACCCGGACAAGGGGATAATTACGTTTTTGTATCAGACTTTGGACGGTGATGATGAAAAAGATTTTAAATTTATTCCAGAAAAAAAGCAGTGGATTCTTCATGAATCGCGAAAAGTGCCGTATCCATATGGAAAGTAAGACAATGAAAAAAACGCTTATTCTTCTTTTGCTGCTGGGAGGATGCACTGATCCTACCAATGATAGATCTCAAGTCAGCAACCTTCATTGTGAATACGGAAAATATACCGGCGAAATCAACGCCAAAAATGTTCCACACGGAAAGGGAAAATATACGTACTCAGATGGATGTGTCTATGAGGGAGATTTTATAGATGGGCTGCCGCACGGAAAAGGAAAGGGAATCAAAGCAGATGGCAGTGTTTTTGAAGGAGATTTTATGTGTGGAGTACCGTACGGAAAAGTAAGGATAACATATGCTGATGGCATCATCTATGAGGGAGAATACACCGATATTTGGCCGCATGGAAAAGGAAAAAAGCTATATCCCGATGGAACTA
>BNWK01000080.1 GCA_025998775.1 Alphaproteobacteria bacterium
CATCCTTTTCTTCTCCACTTTCATCTTTTCTATCTGATTTCCCACCCGTACCTTAGTAGTAAGACCTAGACGTTGACTTTACTCATTTTTGAAAACTCCTGTCAGATCAATTTTTGGACATCTAAAGCCACTTACACTCGCTCATTTCGTTCACGCTCATTCGCTCGTTTTATATCTTTAGATATACAGAAGCCTATAAATCTGACATGAATTTTCATGCATGAGTAAAGATCAACGTCAATGTTTTAGTACTTATTTTTGATGCCGTTGATTCCTGACATTTGTTTTTTATACCAAAATAAAAAATTTGTTTTTTCAAAATCTAAAGTAAGTCTTTTACAAAAATAAAAAAATAAATATAGATAACTATTTCCTTAATTTTTAAAGGCTATTACTTTCATGCAAAGAGGGCACGTATTATTCTTTTTAAACCAATCCCTTAAACAATCTTCATTATAGAGACGACCGCACTCAATTATTACTACTTCATCCAATAACTCTAGTCTAAAGTCATCGTCGTCATCTAAACAAATCATACGTTTTTCGTTATGAATTTTATTACAATGATTCTCTTTTACGAATTCTTCTTTTGTTTTTAACGAAGTACTAACGAAGGGTTGATTCTCCCTGTAAAGCCTGTTTATGATATTATTTACTGCTTCTCTTTGGTCTCCCAAAATTCGATAACTAAACTTTCTAAAACTAAAAGCAATGCTATCTACATACTCGCCATTTAATTCAATATCCAAATTACCACTTAACGTTTCATTACATCAGTTCTTCTTCTCGTCTCCTCTCTTAGTGTATTTCTCTCGCCTGTTATTTTTTGTGAAGTCTGGCATCAACACCGTACATAAACGGAAGACACACCCCACTCTCCAAAACAATATTCTTATTCGACACTATTGACAGTCCAAACTTCTCGCGACTGACTTCGTGGATTACTCCCTCACGGTTTTCCATATGTGTGTCTGGAACCAATATTGACTTCCTATATGCTAAAACTTTTGCGAAGTCTTAGTTATAACATGTGTAAGATTTCGGACCTACTGCTAAGAAATTATCGCTGATAAATTCGATATGAAATTTTAGTAACTCCTTCCCTGTCTGAATCCAGTTAGTCATCTCCATCAATCCGTCAGCGGTTTCGCTGTCCGCTACTGCGATGTACAGGGAATCAGTGTCAGTGTACATTATCATGAATTTATCTCGGTCCAACGTTTTGTAAAGGTATCGATATATGAAGTTAAGTATCCAGAATTTCGCATTATCTAAGGTAAAAACTGCAGACTGAATTGGCACTTTAGGATAGACGACTTTGGGATCGACTTCTACCCCGAAAAGGCCTTCAGCACTGTTGACTGGAAAAATGGTGGACTGGTGACTGGTAATGGTTTTGGCACTGTTGCAGAAACGAGTTTTAGTAAACCGCTCGCAGTTCAAGCTTTCGAAACCGGAAGAGCCGTTCATTACCAGCTTGCAGAATTTCTGTTTCGCATCACTCTTTGCCATCTTCCCCTCATTATGAATAGTGGTAACGAATTTATTGAAGGAGTCATGCTTACTGAATAATACCAAACTGCGTACACCACCAACAACGAAGTGACAGTAATCTATTAAGAACCAGAGATAATAACTTGCGAATGGCATGAACTCTCCGTGAGTGGACAGCAGAGTGCATAACTTTTTCTCTTTCTTGTTGATTGGATAAAACGACTTTTGCATATGCTCAAACATGAAGGTGCCAGCGAAGGAGGCAGAGTTTACAACATCGATGTTTCTCAGAATAAGAGGGAAGTCGATGCACTCATTAACATATCCTTCATCGATGTGGCCACAGACTTCGGCAACAAACATGCAGTCTCTTTTTTTTAATAAAGTGCGTCATTTTTTTCATATCCTCCTCACCCGCAAAGTATCCCAAAACGTTTCCAGGCATCCACATTTTTCCATCTGTGTACGGATTGTGCTTGTCAACAATAAATGCAGAGGCAGAAGGGTAAATTAATGTAATATCGAGTGCAATTATCTTGTGTACCTTGTGTGGAGTTTCAACCACAGTGATCCCTCCATCCACATAACGTAAGCGGGTGATTGGAGCTACGTCTTTAAGAGCGATCCTGCGAAAAACGTTAGCATAACCTCCTGTGATACCCCTTCTCAACAAGCTGTAGACTGCAGCTTCAGTAAGCGTCGTCTGAAGCCCCTTGTACAAGGCATAGTTTCTAAACTGGATGGCTACCTTAGCGATGTCGCAATCTTTGTTTGACTTGTAGGTATTGCAGAAGGTGCGGCATGGAATAACGTTATCCGCTGAATGAGGTTTGGAATTGTCAACCCGATCGAGCGTAGGCTGCTTCCTCTCAGTAAATCTTGTCTTACAAATGAAGCACATACCGTTAGCATTGACGCTCCTAACGAACTGATCAGGTGTTAAGTTCAAGCGACAATCCCTGTGAGCTTCCATGTCCTGGTCAGCATAATACTTCAGTTTCTTCATAGCCCAAGGCACTGTTGCGGAGAACAATTTTTCTTTCGCCAGGGTTGAGTAATCAGTTTCAAAGTCAATGTCGGTGTACGCCAATGCATACTTCAAAGTCGCAGCACAGGCGAACAAGGACATGTGGCTCAATATATCAATCCTGTTCTCAAAGAACATTTCTATTAGATTTAATACTGCGTCCTCAAAATCTGTTCCAAACGATCCGATGAATTCGTCACGCGTACAGGGGCCGGAGTAGTTAAAGGCATCGATAAACTTAACAGACAGGCTATTACTAACATCTGCAACCTCAAGACATTTGATATGTGTCGTCCCTATCCTTTGCCTGATCTCGTATTTCTTGGGCTTGTGAAGGAAAGATATTATCAGGTATAAGTCGATTCGGCCGCTCTCAAAACCAATAGCCGAGACGCGTTTCTCCCTTCTTGCCTCCACGTTCGGGTCTTCATACATATTGAAGAAGTCGACTTTTGCGGCTTCCCGAAACAAGAACTCGAGCCAGTTCTCATGAATGTTGAACTCCGCTTCACACCTGGAAGAAGGAATGGATGTAATGATCTTTATTGGGTCTGCTAATAATATGTTATCCTCGATGCGACTCTTCACCGAGTACGTAATGAACGCGCGTGTTGGTTTGAACTCGATTTTCTTTGCCCAGCAGTACATATAGATTTTGTTCTCGAAGACACTTGGAAGGTACGGTCTCGCTGTTCTGTTAAAATGAAATTTCTTTACCTGTTTCCCACCGGCTTTTTCACAAGCTTCGACATGCCTTCTAAAGCAAGTTAGGTTCGACCTATTAAGCTGAGTGGGGATACAATACTCTCGACAGAAAGGACAAATTCTTAGACCTGTTAGTAGGGAGGGATCCTTCACTTGCATAATGTGAAATTCGTCGCTCTCGTATACAACTAATACATCAAAGACCGTGTACTCAGAATTGCTTCCACCACTTTGGGCAAGATAATAGTTCTTGCCATCCCACTCGTATATGTTTACATTCAGTCCGAAGAAATTCGAAAATCTCTCCAGTTCTCCCACAATGTTAAAACCTGGATAGCTGTTCCAGTCACTGCGCTTGTAAAACTCCCGATAAAGTCTCTTAGCTTCCGCAATACGGCTGTGATACTTCAGTGTAGGATTGGAGTCTGGTGGTATAGTAAGATAAGTTAGCGCGGAAAACATGCACAGCCCGTCACATCCATTCACGTTTCTAATGGCTCGCGTTCTGTTCAAGTGCTCCTTAATCCAACCCTTCGCGCCTCTTTGCTGAGGTAATCGAAACACCGCAATCATGACAGTAAACACTGCTATCAAACGGTTTCTGGTGTCTTCGTAGGTGAAATCCTGCTTGTCAATTAGGTAGGACTTGGCATAATCCTGGAGACTTCATAGGTCATTCGAAATTATCAAAGGAGACTTCATAAATGAGTACTCCAAAGTTGGAGGACCGTATCGATAGCTCACACTCTCGCCGCTGATTCTCTCATAAATGCATACAAAATCTGTATGCATCTTTGAAGGCCGAGGAAGCTCCTGATGACACTTCACCTCAATAAATCCTTCTATCTCTTCCATAGTAGAAATGCTATTAGCAATGTAAAGTTGGTAAGGACCGTTTGTTCTCTCCTGCCTGTTGACAGTCCAAGCTCCGCGTTGATGGGCCAGAAACTCTCTAAACTTAGCCAAGTCTGCAGGCTGGAACAACAGAAGACAATGATCTTCGTTGGGAATTTCGTTCAGTACATTGAGTCTGTCTCTGTCGACGAATTCATTTGCTTCCTTGTTTATTCGGTCATGATCGTTCTGCTCCAACAGTCTTTCAGCTTTTGTTTGAAACATCGTTCCCAACTGTTCGATCCTGGCTGCAATTGATCTCTTATGTACGTCGGCCAATACATCTCGATATCTGTTTCTGTGCGACCTTCTATCCCTGTGTTCGATGGCAGCCTCCAATTCGGGTCTTATGTTTCCCCTCAATGTTTTCTGTTGGGCTCTTACGTTTCTTTCTTCTTCGAGTTGTCTGACAGCGTCATCTAATGCAGGCCCTACGCTTCCCCTTAACTCACGCTGTCTATCCCTGGCGTCGTTTTCTTCTCGTCGCTGGCTGACTGCATCTGCTAATCGATTAAGGTGTTCTCTTCTGTGAGCGATTCGGTTTACGAAAGCTCGGACAGCTTTAGCTCTGCGCAGAGAGGACTCTTTCAAACCTCGCTTCTTTAACTCCCGCTTCAATACGTCATAAGGATTTTGACCGTCACGTAGTTCTACGCCAACTCGACCCAGATAGTTCGAAGCTTTCACGTCATCGATCCGCGCCATTTCACCTCTGTCAAAAAATAGATTTCTCCTTACTAGGTACCTTCTTTAAATCTACTAATCTTCAAGGTGCTTGGGCATAAGTACATTTTGTGGGACGCTGGTGAAAGTAACTTATATACACTCATTGTTATTCCATCTTGCCTACCCTAAGTTTATTATCTTGATTTCTGTTCCGTCATCCCTATAATCAAAGAATAAGACGTCGCGTTTGCCAAGGCGTTTGTACCGATCGTATAACTCTATCTTCTCAATAGGAGACTTAAACTGTCTAAAGGAAGCGTCAAAATCAAACTCACTAAAACCTCCAAAATACCAAGGAGCCCGGAGGCTTTTCTTCACCATTGCAGGTATTGCGTCGCCTGTGTACGAATGCACATTCAAGAAGTAGGTAAATTTATGGTGATGATTCCTTAGTAGAAACGTACGCATTGGGTCAGCCTTATTGCAGAACATGTCGGTCGCAGAAGGGGATGGAGGAGAAGGGGAATGTAAAGCAGAGGATGAAGACAAATAGGTAAAAGCGAAGACATGGAAAAAGAAGGAGAAGAAGGCAATGATAAGGGGGGAGAAGAAAGAGAAGAAGAGGAATGTAAAGCAAAATATGAGGACGAAGTAGGTAAAAGCGAAGGCAATAAAGAAGAAGAAGAAGAAGAAGAAAAGGAGAAGAGAGAGGACAAAAGAGAAGAAGAGGAATGTGAAGCAGAAGATGAAGACAAAGCAGGTAAAAGCGAAGACAATGAAGAAGAGGAGGAAGAAGAAGAAAAAGGAAAGAAAGAAGATGATGATGATAAAGAAGATGAGAAAGAGGAGACAGGAGAAGGGGACAAGTTAGATGACAAAGAAAAAGAAAGCGAAGAGGAAGGGAGCGGGGTGCAGGAGGAAGAAGACGAATTTGAAAAGAATGATGAACACGAGAAGAGCAAAGATGATAAGGAGGAAGAGGAAGTAAAGACAGCAGCATCCGCGCCCGCACATGAAGCAGACGGAGTAGGTAAAGAAGGTTCTGTTTCCTTATGCTCTTCTAATCGCTTTTCATTCTAATCTGCTATATGCTCTTTTCTTCTTCTCCACCCTCTCTCTCCATCCTTTTCTTCTCCACTTTCATCTTTTCTATCTGATTTCCCACCCGTACCTTAGTAGTAAGACCTAGACGTTGACTTTACTCATTTTTGA
Organism: Alphaproteobacteria bacterium; assembly: GCA_025998775.1. Lineage (GTDB taxonomy): Bacteria > Pseudomonadota > Alphaproteobacteria > UBA3830 > UBA3830 > BNWE01. The sequence goes on from BNWK01000080.1 coordinate 5,999, forward strand.
AAACTCCTGTCAGATCAATTTTTGGACATCTAAAG
>BNWK01000081.1 GCA_025998775.1 Alphaproteobacteria bacterium
AAATGCACAAATGAATGCGGTTCGCTGCGGATTCAAATCTCGCGCAGAGGTTGTTTCTGAACTTGGCTATGATATCGAAGAAATAGACGCAGAAATTGCAGCCGATAACGAACGCGCAAAAAAGATGAGATTAATATTCGACTCACAGAATATAAACGAGGAAAACGATGATTCAAAAGATGCTGAATAAACCACTGATGATTGATCCGCAGTCGCTGGAAATGATTTCCGGCATGGAGTGGTTTCCTGCGGAAAAAGAAATTGAATACAATATACATAATAGTATTGCTGTCATTCCAATTCATGGTTTGCTTACAAAAAATTGTCAGTGCGACTCGCATTTTTTCGTAACGACATCATATAATGAAATTCACGAGCTCGTTGCGAACGCTTTAGAGGACTCCAAAATCAATTCAATTCTTTTGGATATCGACAGTCCAGGTGGAGAAGTCAGTGGACTGTTTGATTTGGTGGATTTTATTTATGAATCTCGAGAAGCAAAACCGATTTATGCTATTGCAAACGATCATGCATTTTCGGCAGCGTATGCAATTGCATCTGCGGCTTCAAAAATTTTCGTCAATCGCACTTCTGGAGTTGGAAGCATAGGAGTTATCGCCACGCATTTGGACATCAGCGAATACGATAAAAAAGAAGGCATAAAATATACGACAATTTTTGCAGGTGATAAGAAAAATGATCTATCACCACATCAACCTCTTTCGGATAATGCTATTTCCGATTTGCAAAAAGAAGTGGATCGTCTTTACGGAATGTTTGTTGCAGTGGTTGCAAGAAATAGAAACATCTCATCGGCTCAGGTCAAAGCTACTCAAGCGGCAACATATTTTGGTGCGGATTCGCTTTCGCTTGGTTTGGCAGATGAGGTTTGTGATGTTCGCCAGCTTAAAGCTGGACATAATAATGTTTTCAATAGAGGAGGAAAAAATATGGCAGAAGACATCGAAACGTATCGCGCAGAGATTTTGGAAATTTCCAAACTCTGCAAATTGGCTCACGCCGAAAATAAGATGGCGGAGTTCATCGAACAGCAATTAACGCCGGATCAAGTGAAGGAAAAATTGCTGACATCTGCAAGTACTCAAAACGAAATCGTGAGTACGGTGTATCATCAGGAAAAAACAGCTGAAAATCCAGTGATTTCTGCTGCAAAAGCTAGGCTAGGGAGATAAAAAATGGCTATCGAAGAAAACAAAAATTTGGGCGATCTACTCAAGTACGAAGCAGATAAAAATTACTGTCGCGAGGTCGTGACAGTCGCTGCTGGACAAAATCTAAAACTCGGAACAATTGTTGGAATAAAAACAGCAACCGACGAAATAAAGTCCGTATATTTACCAACTGGAGCACAAAATGAGGTGTTGGACGGAAGCGAAACAGCGGCTGGTGTTCTTTTAGAGGATGTAGACGCAACAGACGGAGTAAAAAAATCTTTGATGATTGCGCGTGATGCAATCGTCGCGAGTGGAGCAGTTGTATTTCCTAATGGCGCAACTGCGAATCAGAAAAAGAAAATCAAAAAAGATTTAGAGGCTCGCGGTTTAGTAATAAGACAATCAGCTTAAGGAGAAAAAACATGAACAATCCATTTGAAAGCGGCGCGTTTGATATGGCAGCGCTGACTGCATCCATAAATATACTGCCAAATTCCTACGGAAAACTGGAGGCGCTGAAGTTGTTTCCGCAAAAATCCGTTCGCACGAGAAATATTTGTGTGGAGGAAAAAAATGGTGTGCTGAATCTGCTGCCGACGCAAATGCCTGGAAATCCAGCAACAGTTGGCACTCAAGGTAAGCGCAAAATGCGCTCGTTTACGATTCCGCATATTCCCCACGACGATGTCATTTTGCCGGAAGAGGTGCAGGGCATTCGAGCTTTTGGAAGCGAAACGGAATTGCAGGCGATGGCCAACGTCGTCACGGATCACTTGCAAACAATGCGAAATAAACACGCAATAACTCTTGAGCATTTGCGAATGGGTGCACTGAAAGGCTACATTTTGGATTCCGACGGCTCTACCCTCTACAACTTATACGATGAGTTTGAAATTACGCCGAAAGTCGTTAGCTTTGCGCTTGGCACAACCACAACGGATGTAAAGAGAAAATGCTTGGAAGTCGTGCGCCACGTCGAAGATAATCTGCGCGGGGAATTCATGAGCGGTATTCATTGCTTGGTTTCCGCGGAGTTTTTCGATGCACTCACATCTCACAAAAATGTGAAGGAAGCCTATGATCGTTGGCAGGATGGAGCCGCTCTACGAGAGGACATGCGCAAAGGCTTCACTTTTGGTGGCATTACTTTCGAGGAATATCGCGGACAAGCAACGGATCACAACGGAAGTGTACGAAGATTCATTGCAGAAGGCGAAGGCCATTGTTTTCCTATTGGCACAACCGAAAGTTTTGTTACGTATTTTGCGCCAGCGGATTTTAACGAGACTGTGAACACGCTGGGGTTGCCTCTTTATGCAAAGCAATGCCCACGAAAATTTGATCGCGGAACTGACTTGCATACTCAAAGCAATCCGTTGCCGCTGTGTTTGCGTCCAGGAATTTTGGTGAAACTCACCGCGGCATGAGGTGGCAATTATGATGAAAGAAGCAATTACAAGAGCGCTTGATGATGCTTTTGAGCATCTTGGGGTTGACGTAATTTTTGAATCAGCGAATGCTTCTTCTTCATTTCCAATTGTCGCGTTGGTCAAAGAACCGGAAGGCGTTTATGAAGTCGGCAGCTCACGAGTCATAGGACAGGTTGCCGAATTTTCCGTGAAAGCTTCCGACGTAAAACCGAAAATTAGTGACGTAATTTTCATCGACTCGAAAAAGTATAAGATTCACGAGGAGCCTTTGTTAGATGCATCGAATTTAGCATGGAAATTTCAGGCTGTATTGTTGGAGAAATAATCATGGGCGAATATTCAATTAGTGCTGCTGAATCAATCGTAAAAATCACGCAAAGCATAAATGCGCTGCCGGAGCAAATTGCGACAGCATCGATGCGTGCGCTGAATAAAACAGCTGCTTGGGTAAAAAGCAATTGTGCTCGGCAAATCGCCAAAGAAAAATTGGTGAAGCTGAAAATCATCAATGACAGAATTCGTGTTGTTAAAGCCAGCACTGCAAACTTGCAGGCGAAAATTCTAGCAGACGTTGTTTCCATCCGAGCTCGTGATTTGGGAAATTTACGACAGACATCTGGTGGAGTGGCTGCCGGAAAGCATTCATTTGAAAAGGCCTTTGTCGCCACCATGCCAAAAACCGGTTACAGAAGCGCATTCAAGCGCACAACCAAGAAGAGATATCCAGTCAAGGAAATGTGGCTGCCGATTTATAACGAAGCTACTGCTATAATTGAAAAAACGATCGATGCGGAAGCTTCGGCAATATTTGAAAAACACTTTTTGCATGAATTGCGATTTATTACAGGTGCAATATGAAATTTATTTTAGATGCAATCAAAAACAAAATTCTCGAAAAAATTCCAGAAATAAAAACATGCATCGCTTATGCAAAAGGTCGCGAGGAGCTAGACGCTCCGGTCGTTTTTCTTGGCATTACCAATTACTCAGCTGGCCACGATCCAGCAACCGGACAACTTTCATTGGTTGCTCATGTGGAAGCACGAGTTGTAGTCGACTCAACAATCGACGATGCAGAATTTATTGTGCAAAATTTAGCATGCAAAATTGCAAACGTCGCTCATCTAAATTCGTTTGGAAAAGAAATTTCTCCGGCAGTGGTTTCGTCAATTTCAAAAGATGAATTTCATCCGGATTTTAATATTTACCTTTGTTGGCTAATTGAATGGACACACGAGCTTCATGTCGGCGAATCCGTATGGAACAATGAACAGCCTCAAATTCCAGTGCATACAATCGTAATTAATGGAGACGATCATCATGCAGTCTAGTTTTGCATTTTCCGATTTATTTCGACGTGTTGCAAACTTAATTCGAATTGGAAAAGTTTCTGAAGTAAACGGCGCACAAGTAAAAGTCGAAATTGGAAAAGTCAAAACCAATTGGCTACCGATTGTTTCTACGGCTGGAGATACAAGTTGCTGGATTCCAATTTCGGTAGGCGAGCAGGTTGTTGTGCTGTCTCCATTTGGTGAAATTTCTCAAAGCGTAGTTTTGCGATCAATACATTACAATACTTATAATGCTCCAGAAAACAAAAACGATATTTTATTTAATGCAAAAACCGATGTAAAAGCAAATGGAGAAAAAAAGCTTGAGGCATCGTTTGAAAATGGCATCGAGCTAAAAACAAATGACACATATATATATGTGCATGATGGAAATGTGCTGTTGAAGTCAGGCAATGCTTCGATTACCATCGACAATAACCAGATCGAAATTTCATCTGGAAATTCAGGCATTACGCTATCATCATCTGGAATTCAACTGTCTTGCGGAGCATCGTCAATTGATATGTCCAATAGTAATATTTCGCTGGCTTCCACAAGTTTGAGTTCAACACCTCCGTTCTGCAAATGTATGGGAGGCGCTTGATGATTGATATCAGTATTTTTGCTGAAAATACAGAACACATACGGTTGTATCAAAGTAGCAAAGCATTAATGTGTGCAGCGTCACGCTGCTGGAGTGTGTAAATGAAAGGCATGAGCAGAATTACTGGAAAATATTTGAATGATCTCGATCATTTGAAGCAATCCATCGTTGATATTCTGAGTACACCCATAGGTAGTCGTGTTATGAAAAGGGAATACGGTTCACGACTGTTTGATCTGGTCGACAAGCCAATCAACAAAGAACTATTTCCACAAATTTACGCTGCAATTGCCGACGCTCTGCAAAAATGGGAGCCAAGACTGAAGCTTGAAAAAATTACGATTACAGAAATCAAAGACTCTCATATTTCAGTATCTCTGAACGGCGTTTATTTACTCAACGAACAGAAAATAACTCTGGAAGGACTTGTGATATGAGTATGAATCTAAGCGAATTGCAAGCACCGCAAATTATAGAAGAAATGACATTCAGCGAAATATTGCAGCGCATGAAAGAAACGCTCATATCTTTGGATTCGGAATTTTCTGCATATCTCGAAAGCGATCCGGTCATAAAGTTGATGGAAGTAGCTGCGTATCGTGAGTTGTTATTGAGAAGCCGAATTAATCTTGCGGCCAAAGCGAATTTACTGGCTTTTGCAACTGGTTCAGACCTCGATAATCTTGCGGCGTTTTATGGAGTCGAGCGAAAAGAAGACGAATCCGACGAAGATTTGCGAAATCGCACACAGCTAAAAATTGTAGGGTGGTCATCGTCCGGCAGCAAAGAAGCATACGAGTATCATGCAATAAATTCCGACCAGCGAGTAAAAGAAGCCAAGGCCGACTCTCCACAATCTGGACGTGTGCGCATTTTGATTCTGTCGAAGGAAAACGGCGGCACTGTCTCGGCCGATCTTCTGGAAAAAGTTACGGCATACATGCTGCGCGATGACGTTCGAATGCTGACAGATACCGTAGAAGTTGTTGCCAGCAATATGATCGATGTGAATGTGAAAGCGAAAATCACCTTGATGTCCAGCGCTTCGCCGGATATTTTGGATACAATAAAAGCATCGTTCGTCGCTAATTTTACAAAAACTGCGGGGCTTGGAGTTAGCATTTCGCAGGCTTGGATTATATCGAATTTGTTTTTGAACGGTGTAAAAGATGTCGAATTGATAACGCCAGCTGATGATGTTGCTGTTACGGAAATCGAATGCGCTCGCCTTGGGGTTGTGGAGCTTTTCAGATGAGTTTGTTACCTCCAAATTCTACAAAATCCGAAAGAAACATTGCCAAAGCCATTGATTACAAAGGAAATGCAGATGCTTTGGCTGGATTTAAATTTAATGAAATTGGGGCTGGTGACGTTCT
>BNWK01000082.1 GCA_025998775.1 Alphaproteobacteria bacterium
TCAGGAGAATCTGGAATCCATCTTTAAATGTGCTGAGCTTGCTGCAGGAGTTTGGAGGCCGCTCCTGATATTTCGATTCAATTTCGGCAAAAGGAATAGATAGTGTTAATGAATGTATGGACAACTCCACTTCTATATCGAATCCATTTGTTGTGGCGGGAAATGTTTTTACGAATCTCTTGGAAAATGCCCTGTATCCAGAAAAAACATCGGTAAATGTGCTCTTGAATAGCGTTTTTAATATAAAATTGAATATTTTATTGCCGATTTTGTGACCTTCCGGATATGCTTTGTCCGAAAGTTCTCTTCTGGCAGCTACTACCATGTCCACATGCGACGATTCTATCATGTCGACCATGCGTGGAGCATCAGATGCATCATAGGTGGAGTCTCCATCTGCGATTATAAAAATGTCTGCGTTTACATCCGAGAACATTTTTCTGACGACATTTCCTTTTCCCTTATCTCGCACTTTCTTAACGATTGCTCCAGCAGCCTCTGCCAATTCTGCGGTTCTATCGCTGGAATAATTATCGTAGACGTAGATGGTAGCATTCGGAAGATATTCTTTAAATGAATGCACAACCTCTGATACGGTACTTTCTTCGTTATAACATGGAATCAATACGGCAACAGACTTCATGAGTGCACCAAACTATTAACGGTTACTGTCTACAATAAACCATATGATTGTTAAAAATTTATTGATAATTGCTGGCACTTAAAACAAATTGAGAAATAAACAACTAATTAGCTAATTGAAAATATAATGGAATAGGAAGCTCAGAGTAGTGTTACCTAAAATGATTCAATTGCTTCAGAAAACATACGCCTTTTTCAATAAATTTCTCAATACATGCGGTGTAACTTCCAACGGAATAGCAGTTCTTGAAACAGTGATAACATTTCCTGTCTTTATGATGCTTGTATTTTTTATGCTGGAGGCGATAAAAGTATATTGGACAAAGGCGGCAATCGAGTCTATTGCCGCAGAGGCGACGTTCGTATTTGTGGAGGACAAAAATACTGACAGATTCGCAGGAGTTATTGAGAAATATAGGCCTCCGTTTATAGCCGCCGAGCACATAACTTGGTATTTCTCTATATATGAGGATATGGATACAATGTGCAATACTCTTCCATACGGGGCAGAAGATATTTATTGGTATTCTACAGAAAATTCCAATACAATTTTAGATGCAAACACCACTAACAATTCAGATCCAGATGCCGATACAAATCCATCCATCACAGCAGGTACTTATCTAAGAAGTGGCGATTCGAGTTTTGTCAGAAGAGCTGGACACTTGACCGACGTCGATGATCAACACCCGGAAATCACACTCGCTAAATCCCAGCTGGTTGGAAAAGCCTTTGTGTTGACTTTTGTATGCGATTATCAATTCTCAAGCGGATATGCGAAAATGATTTACGGTGGTGGAGCGAATACAGTCGACAAAACAAAGTACCTTCTTTGGGGAAGAGGATGTGGCATCTGCAACAACGATTAGAAAATGAATGCCTCCGGCCTGACGGATTCCGCGGATCCTCTATACTTGAGGTGATAGCGGAGAAGAGAGTTGATTGGGATCAGATTGCCGAGATTTCAGCAGATTGAGGTTGTTGAAAATTCAGCGTTTTCACAAAAATCAACTCCATTCTACACTATCACCATACTTGAAAATATTTCGCTCAACGTTGACATAAAACCTCAATTACTTAAAACTTCCTCAATCTACATCAATTGTTAGCATATTCCAAGAATTAAATAGCCCTGAATGACTCCGTACTTGCTGATGTTCTTGCGCAAAATTTTTCATGAGGCCGCCTTAGATATATAACATAAGTCCGTTGCATTGTTTGAGTGCATTCTGTATGCTTAGGCCGTTGTGAGACAAGGGAATATCAATGGCTACGCAGGCTAAGCATCTGAGCAAGTTGGAACCGTGGCAAGATCCGAAATTACAACCGTACGTGAGCATAAAGAATCTTACCAAAACGTTCAATGGAGTAATGGCAGTCAACGATGTATCTCTTTCCATATACAAAGGTGAACTTTTTTCTCTATTGGGTAGATCCGGCTGTGGGAAATCAACTCTTCTGAGGATGTTAGCGGGATTTGAGCCGCCGACCAAAGGAAAAATCTTTATAGATGGCGTTGATATGACGGATACTCCGGCCTATAAACGTCCTGTTAGCATGGTCTTCCAGTCGTATGCGTTATTTCCCCACATGACGGTGGAGCAGAATGTTGCCTTTGGCCTGATACAAGAGGGAATAAGAAAAACAGAAATTAAAGAGCGCGTTACAGCCTATCTTGAGCTTGTCCAGATGAGCGGCTATAACAAAAGAATGCCGGAACAATTGTCAGGTGGAGAGAAACAGAGGGTCGCGTTGGCTCGAAGTCTTGTGAAGCATCCGAAGTTGGTTTTGCTGGACGAGCCCATGGCGGCACTTGATAAAAAATTACGGGAACAAACTCAGCTGGAACTGGTGAATATTCAGGAGATGGTTGGAGTGACTTTCGTGATGGTTTCCCACGATCAGGAAGAAGCTATGACAATGTCCTCAAGAATAGGGCTAATGAACGAAGGAAGAATCTTGCAAGTGGGGGAACCAACGGAAATATACGAGTATCCAAACTCAAAATATGTGGCTAACTTTATAGGATCAGTAAATCTATTTGATGGAATTCTCGTTGAAGAACAATCAGATCATGTAATTGTAAAATCTACGCTCATGGAAAAAAATCTCTACATAACGCATTCGGCGTCAGTTCCAGTTGGTGCGCAGATAAGTGTGGCGATTCGTCCGGAAAAAGTAATGCTCACGACGGTTCCCCCCAAGGGAGAATACAATTGGACTAACGGAGTCGTGGAAGACATAGTATATCTGGGAGATGTTTCCATATATCACGTTAGATTGCAGTCCGGTATAAAGGTTCTGGCTACAGTTGCAAACCTAGTTAGGGTGGCAGAACGTCCGATACAATGGGAAGACGAAGTGTTCCTATATTGGAAACCGGAAAACGGAATAATTCTATCCATGTGACAAAATTGGGCGGTATTTCAAAGGGTTTCTGTTTGGCCCCATCACATCATGATATAACTGCAGAGGTTGGATACGAAGGATTTAAGGAGGTACTATGGGACAAATTTTACACAGGAGCGCCCGCACGACGGAGGCAGTTCGTTTAGAGATACAGCAGAGCACAGAGAGCATAGCGAAACTGGCGGCGAAATATAACATAAGTCCGAATATGGTTATGAAGTGGAAGCAGAGGAATGGCCAGCTGGGTCGTCTAGTATTCCGTCCCGACGAAATATAATCCGCAGGCGGGAGCTGTGGGGCCGGCTTTGGTGCGGTCTTTCGTCAGAAATACGTTCAGAAAATCCTCTTCTGACCATTTTCCACATCCAACAAACTTCAGCGATCCCACAATGTTTCTAACCTGATGATATAAAAACGATCTGGCGGCAACTCTTATGTATATGGAGTCTGCTTCTCTCACGACGAAAATGCTATTTATTGTTTTTAATGGAGATTTCGACTGACATCCAGCTGCTCGAAAGGCCGAAAAATCGTGTTTTCCCACCAAATTCTGAGCTGCTGCATGCATTTTTTGTTCGTCAAGTGGCAATGGGACACACCAGACTCTATTGGCGTCCAGACAGGCCTTTACCCTTCGATTTAGGATTTTATACAGGTAGCTTCTTTCGATGGCACTGAAACGTGCATCAAAATCGTCGTCAACTTTTTCTATGGATAAAACGCAAATCGGCACTTCCACCAGAAGAGCGTTCATGCACCGCTGTAGACGGAAGCAATCGACATCTCCATCGGCATCAAAATGAGCGACCTGGCATAGCGCGTGCACGCCAGCATCGGTGCGTCCGGATCCAAATATGGTGGTTTCTTTTTTTAGAAATGGCACCATGGACTCCTCAATACGCTGCTGAATCGTATCGAGTCCAGCCTGGCGCTGCCATCCGTAGAATGGAGTTCCGTCATATTCTATGTTGATTTTATATCTGTTCATGGTATGCATGTATAGCATATTTACATGGTTAGCGGCTATAAAATTATTTCGCCTCCTCCACATGTAATTGAAATGTTGAAGCAGTTTCGGCAAAAGAAAACGAATCCAACGTCACGTTGCGGAGGCAAAATCATTAACACCAGTTCGACTCGCACTTTTTTTATTATTTACATGAGAATTAACTTTTTATTAATCTTTTTTAGACATAATGATTATTGAAGTTTTCAGAGTAAGGAATGAGAAAATGTATAAGAGTGATAATCAGAAGACATACAAGAATGATAATCGAATGTACGAGTCATATGATTCATCGTCATATTTGCTAATGCCTATGCGTAAGATAGCTCATGCAACTAGATCTTTTCTTAATGCACACCCAAGTGCCATGGATTTTGGTGTCGGCCGCCTTGCCGAGGGAATTGCGGATATGTACGAGCGCTCTACAAGATATGTAAAGAAACCGGAGTTCAACATTGATTCCGTTGATGTAAATGGCGAGACGGTAAAGGTTTATCAAACAACGGCTGTAAAAAAAGCTTTTGGTGATCTAGTGCATTTTACAAAGGACAATCAAGGCAACGAGCCAAAAGTATTGATAATTGCTCCAGTGTCCGGACATTTTGCGACGTTGCTGAGAGATACCGCCAAAAGAATGATCCCGAAACATGATGTTTATATCACTGACTGGAAAAGCGCCCGGGATGTACCTCTATCCGCTGGGAGTTTTGATTTGGATACATATTTGTCGTATTTAATTGATTTCCTTCATCATATAGGACCAAGCACACACGTAATGGCCGTTTGTCAACCTGCAGTACAGGTTATGGCATTGGCGGCAGTACTGGACAGTTCGGATGACCCATGCGCTCCTGCCACAATCATTCCGATGGGGGGGCCGATCGATCCAAGAGTAAAAAAGACAGAAGTAAATAAGCTGGCGGAAAGTCATTCTTTAGAATGGTTTGAGAAGAATTTCATAACACGCGTACCTGAAGGGCACATCGGGGCTGGTCGCCGCGTTTATCCGGGGTTTGTTCAGCTGACAGCATTTATAAACATGAATCCCGAGTCGCATTATAAAGCGCATATCCAGTACTTAGAAGACAAGATATTCAACAACAAAGTCGGGATAGAAAAGCACGCTACGTTCTATGACGAATATCTATCAGTTTTGGATATGGACGACGTCTATTACCTAGAAACCATCGAAAAAATATTTCAGACCTATGAGCTTCCTAGAGGCGTCATGAAATACCGTGGTGACACCATAGACCTTGGTGCCATAAGAAATTGTGCTTTGCTGACGCTGGAAGGAGAAAAAGACGACATATCCGCGCCGGGGCAAACTTTTGCAGCGCATGCTTTATGCAGAAACCTACCAGAAGATATGCAAGGGCACTATTTGCAGCCGGGCGTTGGACACTACGGCATCTTTTCCGGTAGCAAATGGAGGTCTATAGTGGCGTTGGAAGTAGAAGCATTCATAAGAAAATACGACTACGATATCGGAACATACAAAAGGAGCAGGCAGGTTTCAAGTAATAAACCAAAAACGGAAATCAAAACGATGCGAAAGATCCTTGAAGATGTGAAATGCGATGGCATTGTCACAAACGATTGATGGAAAATTTGTACATTATACTTGGTAAACTTGACCCACTACTTTTGTAGAGCATATTTCTCTGATATTTCAGGAATTGCATGACTTCAATCATCGAATGTGTTGCAAAAGCAAGGCTAGCCTTCATCTGATTGCATCAAGAATTTTGCCATTCTGAGTTGTTTTCGATCCTTTGTGGAGATTCTTTTTACGATTTTGATTAATTTTCAATGCTCACGATAACGATTGGAAAGAATTGAGCTGGTATAATACTACA
>BNWK01000083.1 GCA_025998775.1 Alphaproteobacteria bacterium
TTTCCAACATACACTCCCTCCTCTTCTGGTTCAGCAGTAGCCTCGCCTGATGGAGGAGGTCCAACAGGAGGTGCTGCTATTTCAGGTAAAGAACTCTCATCAGTTGGGCCACTACCCTCACCTACCTCATTGAGTACCTCATTGCCTTCCCGCTCTGGATGCTCGTTAGGTTCATTAACTGGTGGATCTTCTTTAGGAGGTAACATGGGAGTGATAACAGAAGGCATGATCGATGGTTGACTTTCATGTCCATCTTCCCTAATCGGAAGCTTTCGAGATCCATCCGCGTTCAACGGAAGTGGGTTCTCGAGAGACGGAGCTGCTGGTCTGACTTCTGGTGGACGATTCTTAGGAGGAACACTTTTACCTGGTTTTCTTGAGGGCATTGGTTCTGGTTCGTTTATGTCATTATTGTATATAGGCTCAAGATATTCCAACATACCCCAATCAGCAGGTGTCATTGTTTCGGGATGATAATAGTCAGCATCTGCGAAACGAGCAGGATAGTGAAATGCTTCGATACCCCATTTAGAGGCTTCCTTAGTAGGAGGTGGTGGGGGAGCTGGAGGGTGCTCGTGTGCCCCACGTTCATGTATCGGCGTGTTGGAATCCTCACTACTATCAAAAAAGTATAGTCCTCTTACTTCGTGCGGGTGCTCTTCACCTTGACGTATCCTCTTGGGGCTCTGCGTTCTGGCTTTCCTGAAGCTCACATTTTCCCACTCATCATTGTCCAAACTTAAAAGTGAACGTCCCTGTCTTTTACCAGTTACATCAATTTCGTCATCCTTCACCTTCCTACTTTGAGTGTCTAAGTATTTCTGAAATCTTCTGTGAATTATATTTTCGGCAGTCTCAAATGTGAGTGTACCTTTCGCATCCAGTATATCCTGAGCTTCTTGTAACATCTCACTCCTCAACAGGTCATACGTTCGTGAGGGTACTTCAAGAACTTCCCTTGTATACGCCTCATCCAACGCATCTGACAATCTGTTCAAGGACTTTATTGTCAGCCGCCTGACGTACACCATTACCTCCTATTATATCCTTGTCTGCCTGATCCATTTGTTTGGTGGTCATCCATGAGTAGTGATGATAAACTTCGATGCGAACTTTGTCTTTGACTTCCACAGTGCTTAGTGCTGACATCCTTTTATACCGGAATAAAAAAATAGAAACATTTTTTGAAACTTCCATTTTGACGCTTTTGGAAACAAAAACGAAAAGCGTCAAGCGTCTGCTCGCAAGAGCTTCGCGGCACAGCCGTGCACTAATTTTTTCGTAAAAGTCAGTATCAGTTATGTGTTTTTGGTGATTCTGGAGATATAGTTAGAGAATTTCGTCAAAAAAGGTGAGCGTCCCAAGCATGTAGAGGTGACGCTTTTGAAATCACAAGCGTCAGGCGTCAAAGGCGTCAGTGGCGTTTTCACTAACTTCTATCGATTTTGACCTGTTTTAGCGATGTACTTAAAATGGTCTGAGGTGAAAAAAAATGTTGTTTTACAGATAAGGTTGACTCCAGAACGCCTCAAAAACGATGTACATAAAATGGTCTGAGGTGAAAAAATGTTGTTTTTCCGATAAAGTTTGTCTTAAAGGGTGATTTTGTGGATCACGTAAGTCGTTTTTTCTGGTGTTTTTCGACAACTTTAGTCGTTTTTGGGGTGTTTTGGAGGCAACTTTATCGAAAAATGACATTATTTTCACCTCAGACCAAACCCACCACATACTATACTACTTCAGTTTGAATGACGTTGACATGTTCACCATCGAATTCGAGATTTGTGATCTTAGTTTCACCGGCTTTGGTGTACTTTCTATGTACATTTGCTATTCCTCCAGTATTGAATTTCTTTAGTATATGATATACTTCTTCGGAATCAATAGTGAAAGGATTGTTCTTTTTCAGCGCATAGCAGTGAAGTTTGATCGGCAGCATTACGTCCTCTATCGGTTTTCGGTTATGCTTAACGTTACAGACAGTACAACTCGGAAATACGTTATCGATTGATTGGCATTTATCGTTATCAATTCGGTCAAGAGTTGGGTGATATATTGTGGAGAATCGTTTTCCACATCCTTTGCATTCCCCCTGATTATATGTCGTATTAGCAACCTTTATTCCTTTTTTAGTACCGGTGAACATCTCTTTAAGTTCTTCAAAGTTCTCTTCTTTTACAATATCTGTTATGTCTCTTTCCGCTGCTTCATCCTGTTCCTTATATCTGTAGTACATATGCCTGCATTTTGCTTGCGAAAAGTAGTAAGGACTTCCTTTCACTTCATCCTCGTATTTTGCATTTACGTCGAAATCTCTATACATTGAAGCAAACTTTTGTGCATTTGAAATTGATGCGCGCGAGACGTTTTGTAGTGTGTCAACTCCTTGCTCGAAGTCATCTAAAATCAAGTTGCATAAAGCGGATATCATTATCTTCACGTCGTTCTTGCTATAGTGTTCCATGTGGTCCCATCTGGTGAACGGCTCGTCTAGTTTTAGCACCGCCTTTATTGCTTTAGCTTCATTTCATCCTTTTCGATATACATTCTCATAGTTTTCTGGTGTAGCCCCGGTACGATTTAGTTCGCTTCTGAAATCCTCAATTGGACTCGGCTCTGTTTGGTTGAGATATTCCATATAGTTGGTTGAATTGAATGCCTCATACGGAAACATGCCCTTTGACATTTCACCATTACCAAAATTCGTCACAAATTGAGCTAGACTTCCTCCTTCAACGAAATTTCTTGCATTGAGGAACGCAAGAATGATCCCTGTTTTTTCATGCTTTACTCTTATTTTCTTAAAGCTGCTCACTCCACCAATCATTAATCCATCACTCATTATTTTCCACTCTTTGCAGTTCAACTCTGGTAGAATCAGATTCAAGTCAAATTTGGCACTGTTAAAGCCAAGAATTGGTACTTCTCTCCAGTTATACGGGATATCGATTTCATCAGCCTTTTTCTTCAAATCGTTCGCTTCTTTCCTTAGTTCCATGACCCGTTCTTTAACACTGAGCTCAGGGTTTTCCATTTCAGCTATCTCTTTCTCTAATTTCTTTGCCTCTTTCCTTTTCTTTTCAGCTTCAATTCGGATCGCTTCCGCTACTTTATTCTGTTCGTACATGTTATCTTCAGCGACTTGCTCCGCCATCCCGAATGAATATTCAAGCATTTGGTGAATGAAATTGTCTCCGTTCCTTATATCTTTATAGTTTGATACATCACCTTTCTTCATGTGGAAGGCTGTAGCAATCGTGCGTGCATGGATTTTAGAAATGAGGATAGTACCAACAGTTTTGGAATCACGAGTGAGTTTCTCTTCAACAGTCTCTAAATCCCAACATCCGAAGTATCCCGTATATTTAAATTCTTTGAGTCTGTCACGTGCGAGCAAGTAGAATTTCGTTGGATTCTTCTGTATATCAGGCACATATGGTTTCGATTCGGCTAATCTTACTTGAGCCTCAGGTGGCTCGCCAGTGCATTCGGCAACGTGTTTGTTGTACTTGTATTGATACTGTTTGACTGAAGTATCAAAGGAAACGTAGTGACATTTTGGGCAAATCTTGCAGCCGGTTAACTTCTCAGGATCACTGACGTATAATGCATGACACTCGTCTTCATTCCAAACCAATAGAACATTCAGTGTATGATTCCCATCGTAATCGTTTTCTCCAAAGTGCTCGTCAGGAACATATGAATACTCAACCTTTAGGTTATCTTTTTTACACATTTCGTTAACAGCAAACGTTTGAACAGAAGTAATGCCAAAAGAGTTAACAAATTTTAGGAAATCATCCATGTCGGACACTGTTTCGAATCCTTGGTACCCTGACATGAATTCGTTATCACTGTGTTGAAGCTTTTTTGGCTTAAACGTTTTCATGAACTTGCGATACTCCTTCGCTTTGAACTCAAGGAACAATTCTCTGCCTTTAGCCGGCAACGACTTGTCTTTCAATTTAGGATTTAAATGTTTTGCTAAAGCGATGAACCAGCATATTTTGTATTTTGGATCAGTAGTGTTAAATATGTAACGTTTCGCAATGTGTGGTTCAAGAACTGCTGCTGCTGATGCTGTCGGCTTCAAGTGAGCAAACACAATGAGAACTTCATAGACAAAAACATAGCGAGTAGAGGAGTCGGCTTTGGGAACAGCCTGTTGTGGAAGTTGAGTGAGATTGGTGATGACATCGTCGATGAAGAACTTTAGAGATACATGATTGGCAACAGTGAATGGTCGAGATGCAGTTTTATATGATATTTGATAGTTAGAGGGTTTAAGTTTGTAATACGCTTTCTTCGATCCATCTTCGTTTCTGGATGGGTGTTCCTCGATAATTCCGAAATCATGAGTTGCTTTGAATCGGCCCATATTACCCATTTCTTTGTCGTTGAATATAGAAGTAATCATCTCTGCGATTTGCCTGAATGATGTTGGTGTGAATCGGTAGAGATCATAGACTTGATGCTCCTCTTTGCGAACCGTAGTCCTCTTCTCAGATACAATCTGAACCGGTTGAGGAATTGAATGCTCAAACTTCTCTGTATCAACGATGGTGTTTTCGTCGACTATGAACATGCCTTTCTCACCAGCGTTTTCATTCACTCTTTCATGTGTTGCTAATCGCTCTACTTCATCAGGGAATTCTTCAGCAGTGATGAACTCATCGCCAATTCTGCTGTTTTCCTGTCTTCTTAACTCAGCCCTTTCCCTGCTATTGAGTTGCACTAATTCTTCAACTGGTACTTCGTCGATGTACGCAGCCCTTAGTCCATCTTCATTCTCGTTATCACTAGAGAGTTGAAAATTACCGAAATTAACTACTGACCTTTCGGCGGGATTACTCGCTGATGGCGGGTTTACTCGCTGCCTATCCACTGTTTCATTTACTGTAATCCTTGGTTGAATATTCGCCATCATGTCGCGTGCTTCTTCGGTATTGTCTGAGAGTATGTTGTTAATGTAATCGTCCATCCATTCACCATCGACTTCGCTGTTATTCTCATCACCATCGTCGTCTAACAGACCAGCATCGATCACTCTTCCTCTGATTCTGAGGAAGTCGTTGTTGTCGTCATTTGACAAAACGTTTTCGACGTTACGAGCTGCCATCTTTTAGTACGAGATAAAAAAATAAAAAGATAAAAAAGTTTGGAGAAAAAAAAAATCTTTTGTGAAAAAAAAAGTGAAAAAAATTTTTGGTAGTGTGTCGTCGAAAAAAAAAAAAATATTTGGTGAGGAACCAGGGTTTGAAGACATCGAAAAAAAAGTTGGCTCTTTTCCATGAGTGCGTATTTTCAGTATTTTTCAGTGTAGGTTAGCAATTTTGAGAGTGTTGCGGTTTTCCACGAGTGGGTGTTTTTGCCATTTTTCTTAGTGAAAACATCGAAAAAAAAGTTGGCTCTTTTCCACGAGTGCGTATTTTGGTCATTTCGAAAGTTGGCTCTTTTGGCAAAATGGTCGAAAAAAAGTTGGCTCTTTTCCATGAGTGCGCATATTTGGTGTTTTTCAGTGTAATTTGACATTTTTGGAAGTGTTGCGGTTTTCCATGAGTGGGTGTTTTGGGGAGTTTTCGTACTGAAATATGTCAAAAAAAAGTTGGCTCTTTTCCACGAGTGCGTATTTTAGTTATTTCGAAAGTTGGCTCTTTTATGAAATGGTCGATTTAAAAGTTGGCTCTTTTCCATGAGTGCGCATATTTGGTGAAAAGCAGTAGGTATTAGGCATGATCGTGGGGGGTATGGAATTCCGTAAGTCGGTAATCCATGATCGGCCGTCGAAAATCACCTATATATCTTTTTTAGCAGCGGCAAATGCAGCCGGTCCTAGATCACGAAATGACATTATAACTGCCCATTTTGCAGGGCGACCATTGCATGCGCCGGCCCCAGCCCCTAGACGTGGTGT
>BNWK01000084.1 GCA_025998775.1 Alphaproteobacteria bacterium
CGGTCGCGCTCACCTGCAACTCGCTATTTTCGAAATTCTTTGCGAGCATTATAAAGAACATTATTTTGAAACTGAAACATCATTTCTGAATACAAAACAAATAATCAAATTATTAATCAAAAATAAGGCTACCAAGTGGACTATCGAAACAGAACTTAACCCAATTCAGATTATTCAGGCGATTGATAAGATCAAACTATCTGCGTTTAAAAAACTCAACAAAGAAATAATCGTATCTAAAAAATGGAAGGGATATGCTATTAGCCCCAATGTTATAGTCAAAAAAGGAGACATATAGAGGCAAGCGACTATAACATTTTTCCAAAAGCTATAACATTTTTGGGAGGCCCTCATTTATCAAGGGCGATTTTGGCCGAAAAGCTATAACATTTTTTGAGAAACGATATAACTATTTTTGAGGCTGTTCCATACTTGCTCTCGTTAGCGAGGTAATGGGTTGAATGACTGAATATATGAGTAAGGAAATAATGTCGAGGATTCATACTTATGCAAGAAAGCTGTGTAAGTTGAAGTCGCTGCATTTTATGGATCATGAAGATATTCAGCAGGAGTTGTTATGTGAACTGATCTCGAGCGCAAAGGCCTATGATCAAAGCAAAGGCGATTTTTTGCATTTTGCAAATGTTGTTTTGCAGAAGAAATATCTCATGTTGATCGAGAAATACAATCGTGAGAAAAGAGGAGCAAAAGCTCTAATTTTTGAGTATGACGATGAGCATTTTCAATCGCAGAATATTTCCTTAGACGGAATTTTGGAATCTATTGATTTGGAAAAACTGATATCGCGACTTCCCAACAGATATCGCGATGTAATCAATTTATTTCTGAACCACAGTGTCTCCGAAATTTTAGATATGACCGGTCGTTACAGATCTTCTGTGTATGCCGACATAAAACGCGCCAAAGACATAGCAAAATCCATTAACTCATTGGACGAAAAATATCTCGCTAACGGTTTTTTCAATAGTGGAGGTAGTATGAAAAATTTAGCAGTACTGGAAACTTTAAGCGCAAAGGAAATTAGCGCGTTGGACGTGTACGATCTTATGGATTTGCATGATCAGGTTACGAAACTAACAAGTCATGCAAAAGAGTTGAAAGAAAAACTCGATGACGGTTTGAATTTACGTTTTGCGGAGTCTGTAAAAAATAGTTTGCAAAGAGAAAATAAAGACACAGGCACAACGAGATTTTTCGATGGCGCTTTTCAGATCATTGCAGACGTTCCGAAAAAGGTCACTTGGGATTCTGAAAAAATGGAGGAGCTAGTGAAACGTGTTCCAGAAGATAGACGGAGAGCATTTGTAAAAGTCGTTTATTCAATAGAGGAACGGAAATATTCTGCGCTGCCTTATGAGTATCAGGAGTTGTTTAAGGAAGCTCGAACAATTACTCCTGGAAAAACGAAATTCCAGATCGTAATTGGAGAATAAAAAACATGAAAATCATAACAGCAGAAGAAAGATTGAGAGAGCAGACCGGAGCGAAAATAGCAATCTTCGGACAGTCTGGGATTGGCAAAACATCCCTTCTCAAAACCATCGATGAACCGACAATTTGTCTGGATTTTGAGGCTGGATTGCTGGCGGTGCAGGGCTGGGGTGGAGACTCGATCGCTGTGCGAACTTGGGAGGATGCACGTGATATTGCGTGTCTAATTGGAGGAGCGAATCCAGCGTTGAAAGCAAATTCAGCCTACGGACAGAGGCATTTTGAGATGGCGAAAGCAAAGTATCAGGAGTGTGATTTTTCGAAGTACAAATGCATTTTCATTGATAGCATTACCATCGCGTCTAAGTTGTGTTTGACGTGGTGCAAATCTCAGCCTGAAGCAGTTTCCGAAAAGTCTGGCAAGCCAGATACAAGAGCGGCATATGGTTTGCTAGCTTCAGAAATGAGTATTTGGCTAAACCAGTTTCAGCATATTCCAAACAAAGATGTGATCATCGTCGGACTTCTGGAACAGAGAACCGATAGCTTCAACCAAACCACATGGGTTCCGCAAATCGAAGGATCGAAAACCACATCGGAAATTCCAGGAGTTCTAGACGAAGTCATATCTATGGTTCCCATGACGGATGAATTTGGAAAACAGGAACGTAAATTTGTATGTCATACGCTCAATGAAAATAAATATCCTGCAAAAGATCGCAGTGGGAATTTAAATGAAATTGAGGAAGCACATCTTGGAAAGTTACTGAACAAAATTAAAGGCAAGAAATAAAAGAGGAGAACAAAAATGGACTTTATACAGCAGAATTACAGACGGAATTTGGATTGATTCCAGCAGGAACGATTGCAAAAGCAATATTGGTCGTAAAACCAGGAAGCGATTTCTCTGACCCGTTTTTAACCAGAAGTAAAAACAGCGATTCCGCATATTTGGATTGCGAATTCATAATTCTCGAAGGTCAATATGCCAAAAAAAGAATCTTCGACAAGATAGGAATCAATGGCAGTGATGCTTGGATCAACATGAGCAAATCGCGAATCCGTGCGATTCTTGAATCAGCCAAAAACATCAATCCAAAAGACGTTTCCGAAACTGCAATGGCAGCCAGAAGAATAAATTCATTCGGTGAATTGGATGGACTGGAGGTTGTAATCAAAATCGGCATTGAAAGCGACAAAAGCGGTGCACACAAAGACAAAAACAAAGTCGTATCGATTATTACTCCGGATCACCAAATGTACAAAAATTATAAAAATAATTCCGGCTACATTCCTTGGGGCATATGAGCTGATGTGTGATGGGGAAGTAAAAATGTGGCAAGCGGTGATAAAAAGAGCAATCGCAGATGTGATTGACAGTAACGTGAGAGAACGCGAAAGAAAAGAAGCCTTCAATTGGATTTGTCAAGGAGGTCGCTATTTCGAGCGCGCGTGCGATTGTGCAAACGTTACGCCAAATGCCGTGAGAATGGAATTATTGAAAAAAAGAATATGTAAAGCAAACAGAAATACTTAACTAGAAAGGACAAAAAAAATGACTACAGATGCTGCGCTTTTAAAGCGCAAAGCCCTTGCTCTATTTAATTTTTTGAGTATGAAGCAAGAAAACTATAAGCGCATAGGGGATCTTACAATTGGAGATTTTCTTGAAATGTGTGGGTTTATAGCAGAATTGGAGGACAATGATGAAAACGATTAACGATAACAATGCCATTTTGCATAACGGAGAACCGCGGAGCGTTCTAGACAAGGAATGTCAGCAACTAGGCGTGCCGAACATACCGGAATATGTCAATGCAATCGAAGGCTACAGTGAAAAACGGCTCTTAGTATTGACAATAGCGGGTACGCATTTTCTAACCGACAAAAGATTGGAGGAGCTGAAACCAGGTCCACAGAAAGAAAAGGTGAAACGATTTAAGAGTTTTCTAAATGAAACCACAGGAAAAAGAGGCGAGCTTAAAATGTTTAAAACCAAAAAAGGAGAGCAATAATGGACAACTTAAAATTATTCAACATCAATCATTACAAGGGTGGCTTCCTAACTTGGAAAGTCATTGACCACTGCAAGGGTATCCGTAAGTTGGGGATACCCTCTTTCAATTGTTTCCTCAGCAAAAACGGAGGCAACAATGTGTAACGACGAAACAACACAGCAGGATAACGATCTTTTTGAAAAAGCCAAAGAACAAAATAAAAAGGAGTGTATGCAAATGACCACCACTAACGAACCACAGATATTTTCTTACTACGGGAAAAGCGTCAGAACTGTCCTGGAGGATGGAGAGCCGCGTTTTATAGCAAAAGATGTATGCGATGTATTCGGTGAAACAAATAGAAATCGTGCAATGCAAACTCTCGATGAAGATGAAAAGGGGTATACATTTGTGTATACCAACTTTGGGTTGAAGCAATGCGCTACAGTAACCGAAGCAGGGTTGTACTCTCTATTGTTCGCGATGCAACCATCAAAAGCACGCGGCGTTAGCGATGAGTATATTACTGAAAGGCAGCAAAAACTTAGACAATTCAAACGCTGGGTTACTCACGAGGTACTGCCGCAGATCAGAAAACATGGAGCATATGTTACACCAGTTAAAACTGAAGAAATTTTGAACAATCCTGACGCTTTGATTGAGATGCTCAATGCAATTAAAAGGGAACGGGCAGAAAAGGAGCGACTTCAGTTTCAAAAAGACCAATTGAAAGTTCAGATCGAAGAGTACAAGCCCAAAGCAGTTCTTGCCGATGCCATCTCGGTGACGCAAGACACAATTCTAATTCGAGACCTAGCAAAAATACTAAAAACGAATGGCATTGAGACAGGAGAAAAACGTCTATTTGAACAACTTCGCCAGCAGGGATTTTTGATCAAAAAAGACGGAGCAGATTTTAATTCTCCAACTCAAAAAGCGATGGAGCTTGGACTGTTCACACTCACAGAAACCGCAATTGTGCACCATTCCGGAATAACCACAATCTCTAAAACTTCACGGGTCACAGGCAAGGGGCAATTGTATTTTCTAAACTATTTTCTCAATCAAAACGGAGGCAGCAATGAAACAAATTAATGATCTCATCGATGCAAAACTTATCGAGGAACACAAGCTAAAAGAGAAACGAAATTATCTCGGAGCTTCGATGCTGGGAGATGAATGCGTGAGAAAAGTTCAGTTGCAATATATGAAGCATGATGCCAACTTTTCTGCGCAGAATTTGCGAACCTTCGACATTGGAAATTGTCTCGAAAGTTTAATCTTCAAATGGATGATTTTCGCCGGGTTTGATTTGCGCGTCAGAAACGAAAGCGGGAAGCAATTTGGTTTTTCAATAGCCGATGGAAAAATCGCTGGCCATTGCGATGGCATAATTTTTGGTTTTCCGCCAGAGTTGAAATCGAACAAATTCAATATGTTGAGCTCTTCGATAAGTTTTGCATCAGTGGAGCAAAGCGCAAGTCACACTGGTGAAATTATCGGATCAAAGCCTCAGGCTTTGTGGGAATGCAAAACCATGAACAATAAAAGCTGGAACGACACCGCAAAACGTGGCGTTCTCGTGTCAAAGCCAACATATTATGTGCAGGTACAATTATATATGGCTTATCTCAATCTCGATGAAAATCCGTGCTTATTCACGGCATTAAACAAGGATACTTCGGAGGTTTATCATGAATTTATCCCGTTCGATGCGGAGACTGCTCAGAAGTATTCAGACCGTGCGGTGCAGATTATCAAAGCAACCGAGAGTAATGAATTACTGCAGCGTCTTTCGAATGACTCGTCTTTTTATCGTTGCAAAATGTGTGGTTTTAAAAATGTATGCTGGGGAGATGCGCAATGAATTCAGTTTTATATTCAGCTTTGCAATTTCATGGCCTTCCGTTTCCAAAAGAAGATGTAACGTCAGATAAATTCACGAGATGGGGAAAAAAGTTCAGATACTGGGCGATCAAATTCGTTGGCGGATATTCGTTTGGTGATTTTTCCTGCGGTGAACATTGGGAAGCATTCGAAGAAAATTATGACCATGAAAAATGCAAAAATGAAATTCGCACGATTCAGAAAAAAATGAGTGAAGAAAAAAAGTTTGAGCAGGCCAAGGCCGCCGTCGTCGCACAACAAATTTGGAACGATGCTGCGGAATGCGAAACACACACGTATTTGCAAAACAAAAAAGTAAAACCGTATGGATTAAAAATGCAAAACGAAAAACTTTTAATTCCGATTTTCGACGAAAACGATAATTTGGTTTCTCTTCAAAAAATCTATCCCAATGGATTGAAAAAATTCCACGCCGGAGGACGCAAAAAGGGTTGTTTTTTTGTGATTGGTAACATCTCTTCCGAAATCATAATTTGCGAGGGTTATGCAACCGGAGCGAGCATACATGAATGCATCGAAA
>BNWK01000085.1 GCA_025998775.1 Alphaproteobacteria bacterium
CAGGTTCCATAATCCCAAGATCAACCAGCAATTTTGTAACAGCTCTTAATGGAATGCCTTTGGCGATGATGTTTTTGAAATACTCCGGAAACACATAGTACACTTCCTCTAAAATGCCATCTGCTTCTGTTCGTGATTCAACATATCCGGCTCGCTCACCGAAAAACGTATTGTCGAAGGTTTTGTGATTTGCTATCCGCTGAAAACGAATGTGAGCGTATGTTTCTAGGTAGCTTTTAATTTGTGCCAGCCATTGTTTTTCTTCTTGGTTTCCAAAGCCTCCTTTGTCTCGGATCCAGTCATTGAAGCAGCGCAGAGCCGCGTTCATCGCTTCGCCGGCTGGCCATCCGGTAATGTCGTATTTTGTAGCCAACTCGCCAGCGAAGCCAAACGTAAAAAATATGTCGAAAACTCTAAAGTCTTGTCCTTCTGCGCCTACTGGCAGGTAATCCTCTTTGGCTTTTCCAAGTTCGATATCGAATTGCCTTTTTATTGCATCTTCTTCCATGAGTGACTCAACGAAAGTTCGCATTGGAGATCCGTAATAACGTCCAGTTGCTTCTTTTAAATGATTGGTTAATGCATTGTAATTTGGAAAACCATTGAGCCTTTCCAAAAGCCCTTTGCTTTCTGGAGTTGGTCTCGCTGGAATTGTAAGCAAACGAATGCCCTGACCAGCATGCATTTTTTTGTTGGATTCTGCCATGTGTGTGGCCAAATCTTTTTCGCCAGAAGAAAGCAAACCAAGTCGCCAAATTTGCGTTTTACGCGCTGCGCCATTTATATTTGCTCTGGTTTTTCCCATGCCGTTGGCTAGCATGTAGATTGCATCTCCAATTTTTTTTGAGTCCATCAATCCGATTTCGTCCAGAATTAGCAACATATCGTTGTGGGTTACTGCAACTCCTTCTAGTCCGTTGTCGGTTGCTTTCCATGGTTTGATGTACTTGTGACTACCGAAAACTGACGCTGCCACATACAATGTCGTGGTTTTTCCTTCAGAACTGTTTCCAACGAAATTGATTCCAAAGTTTTCTCTATCACATGACTTCAACAAAATGCTTGCGAATGCTGAACTAATGGCAAGCACAAGTCTCGAATTTCCTTCACATGGTTTGGCCACATATCGAGTCCATTCTTCCGCGGTGCCGCTTGTTTCTACATAAGACGGATCAGCATCCGATTGGTGTATGACTAATTCTTTTGGCGGTTTTCCAATGAAGCCGTTTTCGGTAATGAATCCATTTTCATACCAACCACTGACCTTAATAAATTTCGCAAAAACTGCGGGATCGCAATTATTGATGTAGTCGTTTAGCTTTAATTTCGCCCTGCCGTTAGTAGATATTTTCAGTCCGTTTTTTAGAAGTACCTCTCTCATTTTATCGCCATCTTTGGACAACCAACAGTTGAGAATACGAAGGCGACGCAGTTGCCCACGACGTGTTTTAAACTCAAGTAATTTCCCAGCATTTTCTCCGTCTGAATCTTCCGTTTGAGCGATGACTTTTACGTAACCAGAAACAAAAACATATACCTTGCGACGCTTATCGTAATAAGACAATTCATCTTCGGTAAGTCGAAAGCCATCGACCATGCTTTCGCAAATAGAATTTTTCTCTTGGCTTTTTGCAAAAATCTCTCGAACTTTTTCTGCACCTTCGAGAACAAACAAGTCATTGAAATCAGTTGGTTTTTCGGACTCATTTTTAAACTCCGGAATTACGATACTTGCTTTGATATTAACAGCCGCTTCTTTTGCTTTGGTTATACCAACATTTCCGGATTCCACATTGTACTTATCATTGTCGGCAGCGATTGTAATTTTTGCACCCGGATATTTTTTTCTTATACTTTTCGCTACATCCAATAAATTGTTGGCATCGAACGCGACTACAACAGGTTTTTCGATGCATTCACGTATGCTCGCTCCGGTTGCGTAGCCTTCGCAAATTATGATTTCGTCATGAATCTCTCCAATCACAAAATAACAGCCTTTTTTGCGAGCTCCAGCGTGGAATTTTTTCAATCCATTTGGATAGATTTTTTGGAGAGAAACCAAGTTGTCGTTCTCATCGAAAATCGGAATCAAAAGTGTTTCGTTTTGTGTTTTTAGTCCATATGGTTTCACACGCTTTTTTTCTAGATATGGATGCTCAAAACATTCCGCTGCATCGTTCCAAATTTGTTGTGCGACAACGGCGGCCTTAGCTTGTTCAAACTTTTTTTCTTCACTCATTTTTTTCTGAATCGTGCGAATTTCATTTTTGCATTTTTCGCGATCGTAATTTTCTTCGAACGCTTCCCAATGTTCACCGCAAGAAAAATCACCAAACGAATATCCGCCAACGAATTTGATCGCCCAGTATCTGAACTTTTTTCCCCATCTCGTGAATTTGTCCGAGGTCACATCTTCTTTTGGAAACGGAAGGCCACGTTCTTGTAATGCAGAATATAAAACTGAATTCATTGTGCATCTCCCCAGCATACATTTCTAAAACCGCACATTTTGCATTTGAAATAAGATGAGTCGTTCGAAAGGCGTGGCAACAATTCGTTACTTTCGGTTGCTTTGATAATCTGCACGGCTCGGTCTGAATACTTCTGAGCAGTCTCCGCATCGAACGGGATAAATTCATGATATAATTCTGAAGTATCCTTGTTTAATGCCGTGAATAAGCACGGATTTTCATCGAGATTGAGATAAGCCATATATAATTGTACCTGCACATAGTAGGTCGGTTTCGAGACAAGAACGCCACGTTTTGCGGTGTCGTTACAGCTTTTATTGTTCATGGTTTTGCATTCCCACAACCAGGCTGAGCCTGGACGCGATTGTTTCGCTGCGCTAGCAAATTCTTTCTGTTTCAACTCTGGCGGAAAACCAAAAATTATGCCATCGCAATGCCCAGCGATTTTTCCATCGGCTATCGAAAAACCAAATTGTTTCCCGTTTTCGTTTCTGACGCGCAGATCAAACCCGGCAAAAATCATCCATTTGAAGATTAAACTTTCGAGACAATTTCCAATGTCGAAGGTTCGCAGATTCTGCGCAGAAAAATTTGCGTCGTGCTTCATGTATTGCAACTGAACTTTTCTCACGCATTCATCGCCAAGCATCGATGCTCCGAGATAATTTCGTTTCTCTTTTCGTTTATGCTCCTCGATAAGTTTTGCATCGAGAAGATCATTAATTTGCGTCATTGCTGCCTCCGTTTTGATTGAGAAAATAATTTAGAAAATACAATTGCCCCTTGCCTGTGACCCGTGAAGTTTTAGAGATGGTAGTTTTTCCGGAATGGTGCACAATTGCGGTTTCTGTAAGTGTGAACAATCCGAGTTCCATTGCTTTTTGAGTTGGAGAATTAAAATCTGCTCCGTCTTTTTTGATCAAAAAGCCTTGTTGGCGAAGTTGTTCAAATAGACGTTTTTCTCCTGTCTCAATGCCGTTCGTTTTTAGTATTTTTGCTAGGTCTCGAATTAGAATTGTGTCTTGCGTCACCGAGATGGCATCGGCAAGTACTGCTTTTGGTTTGTACTCTTTGATCTGAAAATTCAGTTGTTCTGTCTGAAACCGAAGGCGTTCTTTTTCCGCTCGTTCCTTTTTAATTGCATTGAGCATCTCTATTAAAGCATCGGGATTGTTCAAAAATTCTTCAGCTTTGACTGACGTAACGTATCCTCCATGTTTCCGGATGGACGGTAAAACTTCGTGAGTGATCCAGCGTTTGAATTGCTTGGCTTCAGGTTTGCGCGAGCTCATGATTAGGTTGTAAAGTCCACTCTCATTTATGATGGTTGTTTGTTGCTGTCTTCCCATGCTGTCGGTGATGTAGATTGAATCTACCTCATCTTCATCCAATCGCGCAGCCACGTCTCTGCTGTTTTGGATGTCGAGTACATCGCAGGCATCTGTAAGTACCCAATTGGGATTCCCGTCTTTTAATATGGTTCTTACGATTCTACCGTTATAAATTAATTGCAGTATTTCATTTGATGTACTCATAGCTATTCTCCTATTTCATTTCTTGTTTTAAACATTTTAAGTTCGCCTCTTTTGCCCACGGTTCTATTTAGAAATTGTTTAAACCGTTTTACATTTTCTTTCTTTGGCCCTGGTTCTAGCTCACTTAATCTTTTGTCGGTTAGAAAATGCGTGCCCGCCACTGTCAATATTAGGAGCCGTTTTTCACCGTAGCCTTCGATTGCATCGACATATTCTGGTATGTTTGGCACGCCTAATTGCTGACATTCCTTGTCTAGAACGCTCCGCAGTTCTCCGTTATGCAAAATGGCATCGTTATCGTTAATCGTTTTCATTGTTGTCCTCCGATTCTGATAGAACCCCGCACATTTCAAGAAAATCTCCGATTGTAAGATCTCCTATGCGCTTATCGTTTTCTTGCTTCATACTCACGAAATTGAATAGAGCAAGGGCTTTGCGCTTTAAAAGCGCAGTATCAGTTGTCATTTTTTTGTCCTTTCAGTTAATTGCTTTTACATTTTTATTTTTTCCAAAACCTTTTTCCTTGTGGCATCCGCATCGACACCGGCGCGATCGCAAACGACTGAGAAGTACGGAGTATTAAACCAGTTTTGAGCTTTTCTTCTGGCTACTCTGCGAAGCTTCTTATCCGTTGTGTCTTTGATCGCAAGTTCCAAGACTGCTTGCCACATGCTTATTTCTCCATCACACATCCACATTTAGATGCCCCAAGGAATATCGTTAGAATTTTTCATATGCTCCTTGTACATAGGTTTGTCCGGAGTAACGATCGACACGACTTTATTTTTGTCTTTGTACACGCCACCTTTGTCGATTTCGATTCCAACTTTGATCACAACCTCAAGTTGATTCAAATCATCAAACGAATTGATCTTCCTGCCTGCCATCGCAGTTTCGGAAACGTCTTTGGGATTGATATTTTTTGCTGATTCAAGAATCGCACGGATTCTCGTCCTTCCAATATTTATCCAAGCCTCGCTTCCCTCGACTCCGATTTTGTCGAAGATTCTACACTTTGCGTATCGACCTTCGAGCACTATGAATTCGCAATCCAAGTAGCACGAATCTCCATTTCTGCTTCTGGTTAAAAACGGATCCGAAAAATCGTTTCCTGGTTTTATAACCAATATTGCTTTTACAATTGTTCCAGCTGGAATTAATTCAAATTCCGTCTGTAATTCTGCTGTATTAAAGTCCATTTTGATTCTCCTCTTTTATTTCTTGCCTTTAATTTTGTTCAGCAACTTTCCAAGATGCGCCTCTTCAATTTCGCTCAAGCGTCCAGAGCGGTCTTTCGCTGGATAGCCATTTGTGTTCAGCGTATGACACACAAACTTTCTAATCAGTTTTTCGGATTCGCCTTTCATGGCAACCATAGAAATTACCTCGTCTAAAATTCCTGGAATTTCATTTGCAGTTTTTACGCCTTCGATTTGCGGAGTCCAAGTCGTGCGATTGAAGTCGTCAGTTTTTTGCTCTAGCAATCCGACAATAATAATGTCCTTGTCTGGCACGTGTTGGAATTGATTCAACCAAGCACTCATTTCCGATGCTAAAAGTCCGTATGCTGACCGAACATCCTGCTTTCCAGATTTTTCTGAAACTGCTTCCGGCTGAGATTTGCACCAGCCAAGACACAACTTAGACGCGATGGTGATGCTGTCAATAAATATGCATTCATACTTCGAAAAATCGGCATCTTTGTACTTGGTTTTTACTGCATCAAAATGCTTCTGACTATGAGACTTCTAATTAATTAGTTGGTGGAGCCAACCAAAAGTAGTATCATGTTTCATATTTCGTTGTGGAGGTAGAAATGGAATGTTGTAAACACTGCGGTTCTAAGAATTTGATAAAGTACGGAAAGA
>BNWK01000086.1 GCA_025998775.1 Alphaproteobacteria bacterium
AAAATAAAACAATGAATGAAATTACTCTTGATCTATTGGAGCAAATAAAGAAGACTATGAGCGATGCTGGAAAAGCAACAAAAACTATTCGCCACATGCTTGCTCTTGTCAGACAAGTCTTTAACTACGCCAGGAGCAGAGATTTGTATAACGGAGACAATCCGGTAAATAAAATAAAGAAACCATCATGCGATAATCGCCGCATAAGGTTTCTTACAAAGAAAGAAGCATCTACTTTACTTGAGCATTTGAGCAAATCATCTGAACAAGTTCATGATATGGCTTTGCTGTCCCTGCATTGCGGATTGCGTGCCGGAGAGATTTTCAGTCTTACATGGAACGATGTAGATTTCGAACACGATATTCTCTCCATCAAAGACACGAAATCCGGACGCAACAGGAGTGCAATTATGACTCCAGATGTGAAGACTATGTTAGAGAATAAAAAAGACAATTCTAGCGGTTTTGTTTTTAAATCTACCAAAGGAACCAAAGTAGAGGAAGTGTCAGATACATTTCCACGAGCTATACATTCGCTTGGGTTTAATGATGGAATTGAAGATGACCGTCAGAAAGTTGTGTTCCACACGCTACGTCACACTTTTGCGAGCTGGCTTGTCATGAGTGGCGTTGACTTGTACACAGTCCAGAAATTAATGGGACATTCTTCAATATCAATGACAGAAAGGTACTCACACTTAGCTCCTGATCATTTGAAAAAGGCAGTAAACAAGTTTGTTGCGGCTCTTCAATAGCAACCATTAATGGAGTTCATTACACATTTTTTCCAGAAAAAAAATGCAAGAGGTACACTAAAAAACGCGATTCATGGAATGAAGCGATACCATCTACAAGCGCGTTACGTCATTTTCAGTATCGCAAACGCTATTGTTGACTTTCGATGCTTATAGCGCCATATAATTGTATTGGATATACATCTTGTGGTTGTTTTTATGTAGTGAGTCGATGAGGTGATCTTGGAGTATTTTGTGTGTTTTGTTGGATTATTGGGAGGAAATAGGAATGTTCATTGGCACAACATTGTTTCGCCTTTTGATGACAATATTGTATAGGGGGAGAAAAAATGATTACCAATAGGCGTGTAAGGTGGAACAAAGAAGCGCTGGAGTTCTTTGAATCTGCTGATGATGAAAGTCTTGTTTTGGACATCATAATATCTTATTCATGCGCCAGCCAAACTGATGAGGGTTTTGAAGAACTTGTTAATTCAATAGAAAGTATTAAAAGGAAAATAAAAAAAGTTAATATTACGGATACCTCTTGTTTGTACAGGCACTCTATCCCTGAGTTTTCACAATACTCTGATTCGAGCAAACAGACAAAATGGTTTTTGAACAATAAGGATAGTGTCAGTAAGCTGATGGTGGATTATACCATGAAGTCGTGGACTGATGGCTTGAGAGATGTGAAATTCCAGCAGTGGATTAAGCAGATAAGAATAGATTTTGCTGGAGATGAAAGCGGAAATAATGTAGAGCAAGAGTTTAGAGATGCAGTGTTAGTGGCAGCTAACGAAGCAGTATCTAAAGGTAGTGGTACATTGAAACAGTGTATAAATTTTATACTTGAAGAATGTGCTTATACATGCGCGCATTTTCGGAATATCATCATGGTATATCCAATGGATTTGGGAGCTCCATTAATGTCAGTTATCAGGCGATATAATTTGGATATACGTATTCTTCACTATAGAACGTCAAACTATGAACAAACGCATAGGCATGTACCAAATAAAAACAAAATAAATCAAGAAGTAATTTCGTTTATGACAGAAAAAGCTAGAAATGTAAACTTTTTCGTAATAGATAAGGAAGGTAATTTCATATATAAAAACGACGCATGTAATAAGGTAATTGAACACTCGGATGCAAAAAGGTTGCCTCCAAAGACTTGGGAAATAACCACCAGTGTCATGAGAACAAAGGAGCAGATCATCGCTGAAGAGGAATCTACAGAAGGTGAGTATTACCTTTCCGTAAAAGCTCCATTGATAATAGATGATGAAATTGAAGGAGTAATAGGGCTTGCAGTCAATATTACGGACCGTAAAAAGGCACAGCAACTGGAAATGGAAAACGCGCAGCAACAAGCAAGGATAGAAGAGCAAGAAAACTTCAAAATTTTTACAGAGCAAGTGGTGCATGATGTTCGTTCTCCATTAACGATTCTATCTATGCTTACGAAAAACTGCAAAGGTCTTTCGGAAAAAGAGCATATTGCGTTGAGAAATGTTGCTGCAAGCATTGAGAATATAGCCAACAACTTGCTGAATGTGTATAAGAAAAGACAAAAGAGAGATATCGAACATGCCGGCAATCGTTTCTCGGAACGATATATATCACTCTATATCAGTTTATTGGAAATCCTTAATAACAAAAGGTATCAATATAAAGATCTGGATGTGAAATTTAACTTCTCGTGCGATCCATTAAGCAACTTTGCCTTTATAAGTGGAGATTATTCTGATTTCTGCCGCATGATCTCCAACCTCGTCAACAATTCCGTTGAGGCTCTTGAAGGCAGACAAGGAATTATAGAAGTATCTTTTACAGCCAAAAACAAAAAAGTCGAAATTACCATAAAGGATAACGGGAAAGGTATGCCTATAGAAATGGTAGACAAAATTATGACTAACATTCAAGTTGATAGCACAAAAGAAAGCGGATATGGTATTGGAATGCAGCAGGTTAAAAATACACTGCAACAAATGAATGGTCAAATGTCCGTTAAATCCACTGAAAGCGTTGGTACTGAAATTATTCTTATATTTCCAGAGTCTGAGCCTCCTGCTTGGGTTGCTGGACAGATTGTGTTACACAAAGGCGAAATCGTGGTTATATTGGATGACGATCCGTCGATTCATAGCGTTTGGGAAAATCGATTAAAGGAATATTCAAACGACATTACCATAAAATATTTTATACAAAGTAGTGAAGCAATTGATTACATCAATTCATCAGAACAAAAAGATAAAATTCTTTTATTAACCGATTATGAGCTGAGAAATCAGGGGATAAATGGTATCGATGTAATAGAAAAAACCAACATGCAAAAGCAGTCCGTTGTTGTAACGAGTGTATATACATATAAAATAGAAAATTTTTCTGAAAAAACAAAATTCCTCAAAATGGTCTCAAAATTATACATGAATGAGATTCCTATTGTGATGGAGGAAGATAGAAAGGCTGAAACGGCAGACATTGTTTTCATCGACGATAACAAAATCTTTACTCAGACTCTTTCGGATTTTTTTGATAATAAAGGAATCAAGGCTCATACATATAATTCTCCAGATACTTTCCTGAAAAATCTGTCTACATATTCTAAAAACACTAGAATTGTAATTGATAACGAGCTCAATTCTGAAATCATTGGATTAGAGTTGGCGAAACAGCTACACGAAAAGGGATACATTAATTTGTATTTATTCTCAGGCAAACGGTTTAATGGAAGTGATGTTCCGCCTTATTTAACAGTCATCTTAAAAGGAAACGCAGATTTTATGGAAAGGTTGCTGTGATGTTAATTGCCTCGAGACGATATAATTGCTGTTTTTTCAGGCTACGTTTTCAGAAGGCACACCGTTTTTTAGCCTCGTATTTGTTTGAACTCACACACATTTGTGGTTTAAACCGAGAAGGTGTATTCTATCGTAAGTTGCAAGTGGTGTTTTAAATGTATGGGTATATAGAATATCTTATTGAGGCAGTATTTGGTTTTGGAATGTTCATAAATGCCGTGTTGTTTATACCTCAGGCTATAAAAATATACAATACCAAAAGCGCAGATGGCGTTTCCCTGGCAACCTTCGCAGGTTTCTGCGTAATACAATTTTTTACAGTTTTGCATGGCTACATTCATCAAGATCACATTTTGATGTTTGGTAACGCGCTGAGCTTGATATGTTGTGCAACTGTTACTTTTTTGATAATTATTTATAAACTATGAGTGAGAATTATGGCTATAGACAGAACTGTGAGATGGAGCAAAGACACATTGGATTTCTTTGAATCAGCTCTTGATAATACTCTGATTTTGGATATTGTTATATCTCACGCATGTCGTAGTCAGACAGGAGAGGGATTTGAAGAGTTTGTTAATTCAATAAATAGTGATGCAATCAGAAAAAAAATTAAAAAAATTAACATTACAGACACATCTTATTTGTACAGACACGGCATTCCGGAATTTTCAGACTATGCTGATTCAAGCCTACCAACTGAATGGTTTTTAATTAATCAAAACTTTATTAATAGATTGCTGATTGATGATGTAAATTTAAAATTCTGGGCAGATGGATTTAATACCGATTCATTCAAATCTTGGAACAAAAAAATAATAAGGGATTTTTCCGGAGACGAAAATGGTAATGGGCTTGTACAGAGTTTTAGAGATACAGTAATGCAAGAAGCTGGAGTTGCTGTCTATAAGGGAAATAGCAATCTGGAGAGTTGTATAAATTTCATATTGGAAGAGTGCGCTTATACGTGTGCAAATTTTCAAAATACCATTTTAGTTTATCCGACAGGATTCCTTGGCTCTATAAAGGATTGCCTTAAGCGATACAATATAAAAATTGTTAATTTAAATTATAAAATCTCAAAACACGCTCAAAAAAACGAGAAATGCGTTAGTCTAGATTCTAGTGCTATTGAGAAAGAAGTCACGTTATTTATGAAAGAAAAAGTAAAGAATGTAAATTTTTTCGTGATAGATAAGTATGGAAAACATATATATAAAAATTATTCATGTGAAAGGTCTGTTGGAAAGGATGTTCCTAAATTAAATCAAAAAACATGGAGAAATAACGCTGAAGTCATGAGAACCAAAAAACAAATCACCATAAAAGAAATATCTGACGACGGAGTAAGTTATTTATCTGTAAAAGCTCCATTGATAGTAGATGAGAAAGTAGAAGGAATCATTGGGCTAGCAATTGATATTACAGATCAAGAAAGAGCGCACCAATTAGAACATGATATTCGTTCTCCGCTGGCAGCTTTGTCTATGATTACAAGAAACTGCAAAGGTCTTTCGGAAAAAGAACATGTTGCATTGAGAAATATTGCAACCAGCATTGAGAATATTACCAGCAACCTACTAGATAAATATAATGGAAACAATGTGAAAAAATATGTCGAACCTGCTGACATACGTTTTTCCGAGCGATATATATCGATTTATATTAGTTTATTGGAAATCCTTAATAATAAAAGATATCAATACAGAGATTTCATGGTAGCATTTAATTTCTCCTATGATCCTTCGAGCAACTTTGCATTTATAGGAGGAGATTATTCCGATTTCTGCCGTATGATTTCTAACCTTATCAACAATTCTGTTGAAGCCCTTGAAGGCAGACAGGGAATTATAGAAGTATCTTTTTCAGCCAAAAATCAAAAAGTCGAAATTACAATAAAGGACAACGGAAAAGGTATGCCTAAAGAAATGGTCGATAAATTTATGAGCAATATTCCTGTCGGCAGCACTAAAGAAAGCGGATATGGTATTGGAATGCAGCAGGTTAAAAGCACGCTAGAACAAATGAATGGTCAGATGTTAATCAAATCTGAGGAGAATCTTGGAACGGAAATTACCCTTACATTTCCCGAGACGGAGCCTCCTGCTTGGGTTACTGGACAGATTGTATTACACAAAGGTGAGACTGTTGTCGTATTAGATGATGATCCATCAATCCATAGCATTTGGGAAAATCGTCTAAAAGAATACTCGAACGATATCAGCGTAAAATATTTCACACAAGGTAGTGAAGCAGTCGA
>BNWK01000087.1 GCA_025998775.1 Alphaproteobacteria bacterium
GCTCGCTAGGCTTTCCAGGGCTGGGCTGCCTCCAGCTGTATCTCAGCAGCTTACAAATAATGCTCATTTCTGAGCTTTAAGTGAAAATGGCGTTCACTATGTTCACACCACTTTACAGGACGCACCGCATTACTGACAAATTTCAGGCCTTCCCAAAATCCAACTCCTCATGTTGAAGATGTATAGGTCACATAAACTTTGATGCGAAAATAACAGGAAAGCGTAGTGCGGGAAATCCGCACGCTACGTTTGACGAGGCTGGCGATGGAAACGTAGCTACCCTAGCTAACGCGCCATTGCTCGACCCTACCCGTGCGGGGTGGAGACGGCCGCCAAAGCCGGACCCCGTCTACCGCGATTAGGCTGTGAGAGGCTGATGGCGAAACTCCTTCGGCCTACTCGACAATACGACATAAGCCCATTTAGAAACCGCTGCCTGAATGGGCTACTTCTTCTCAAGGGAATCCATCAATTTTTCTGCGGCGTCGTGTTCGGCATTTTTTTTGGACACTCCAGATCCAATGCAGGATTTTCCGCAAGCTGTGACTTCTATCTCGAAAATTGGATCGTGGGCTTCGCCTATCATTTTTATCATGCGGTATGAAGGCAGTTCGGCATTTTTCGCCTGAACTAATTCCTGAAGTCTGGTCTTAGCATCTTTGGTTTTATAGACCACTTTATGCACGTTATTTCCGAACAATTTTACTATTGTGTCTTTTGCGACTTCAAAACTGGAATCCAAAAATACTGCTCCGAAAACTGCTTCCATCATATCTGCAATTGAAGATGAGTTTTTATTGCGGGATACAAAGAAATCTTTGGGAATGGAAAAACAATCGATAATCTTTGTTTCTTTCGCCAGTTTTATCAGGAAATCCGTTCCTGCAAGAGAGGCAATTCTTACTGCCAAATCTCCCTCTGAATCGTTAGGAAAATTGCGATATAAAAAGTCAGCTAGAGAAAGCCCTAACACACGATCGCCTAGAAATTCCAATTTCTCAAATTTTCTCGAGAAATATTTTTCGTGTTTTTTCTTTCCCGGATGCGATATGGCAACAATGATCATCTCATGGGTTTTAAAGTCGTACCCTATGATCTGCTGCAATTTCAGTATATTACCAACATCCATCAAATTATTTCTTTGAGAATTCTGCTATATCTGATGTTCTGAAGCCACAGCCAAAACTCCCATAATTTTACACCATTATCTATGGAATAAATTTTGCGGATCGCTCTTCCCATTAGATTTGCTACCGGCACCCTGCCAAGCCCACATCTGGAATCCTTCGAGAAATCCCGATTGTCTCCCATAACAAAATATTCACCCTTTTGAACGGTGTATTCAGGGAAATGATTAGGTAGAGATCCTTTTTGTGGTCCATAATAGGCTACAGTATGTATCGGAGCATCTGACAACGGAAGTTTTTCTTCAAATAAATCAAGGTCATGATACGTCCTTTGATTCGTATCGTAGTACGTTTTAGTTTCTATATATTT
Organism: Alphaproteobacteria bacterium; assembly: GCA_025998775.1. Classification (GTDB taxonomy): domain Bacteria; phylum Pseudomonadota; class Alphaproteobacteria; order UBA3830; family UBA3830; genus BNWE01. The sequence goes on from BNWK01000087.1 coordinate 1,498, forward strand.
CAACTTGGCTTTTTCTCCGTTTACGCAGATTATACCATCAGTTACGCTGATTTTATCGCCAGGAACCGCTATGACGCGCTTTATAACGTTGGTATCGTTATCTTCCGGGGCTTTGAAGACAATTACTTCTCCGCGCTCCGGTAGTCGATTGCACATAATTCTTCCCTCAAACAATGGCGGACTGAACCAAATGCTGTGCTTGCTATAGCCATATTGCCACTTTTCCACCAGCGGCATGTCTCCTATGAGCAACGTCGGATACATGGAACTGGATGGAATAATAAAATAGTCGTATACGAAAAATCTAACAAACACAAATATCGAGAGAAATATGCATAAGAACCGAAGATCCTCTTTGAGAGTCTGTCGATTGTATCCTATTTTGGAAAGCATCACATCAAGTGGAGCATTACTTGGGGCATCACTTAAAGGCGCTGCATCTACGTCTACATCGTTCTTCAGCTCGTTCGCGTCAGTTTCTTTGTCATTCATTAGAGTTTTCTGTTCGTCATCTGCTCTAGAAATGGAGGCATCATCTGAAGAAATATCGCTTGTAGTTGCCGCATCTATTTTAGCATTACCCTTCGGCTCTTGCCTATCGATTTCGCCGTTCTTTTTTCTAGCCATGTTCAACAGCGTTCGTTTTTGGGAACCTGTAGGTGCAGTATCTACCTTAGCATTATCCTTCTGCTGTTTTGTATCGTTTTCGCCGCTCTTTTTTCTAACCATATTACACCATTAATCGTCTTTTTGAATGCGCTCCTGCTTTTCATGACGCTCCTGCGCCTCTATGCTCAGTACAGCAACTGGACGAGCCTCGAGTCTTCTTAGGGAGATGGGCTCACCGGTTTCCTCGCAATAACCATAGGATCCGTTTTTGATTCGCGCAAGAGCTTCGTCTATCTTACTTATCAACTTACGCGCTCTCTCTTTAGTCCGAATCTCATATGCCAAATCAGCTTCAGTGGTCGCTCTATCTACAGTGTCAGTACAAGTTTTACCGTCCTCCTGCAAATGTTGCAGCACTACTTCGTTTTCACGAGTAAGATCCTCTTTCCACTGAACTAATTTCCGTCTGAAGTATTCCCGCTGACGATCATTCATGAACTCCTCTTCAGCAGACGGCACATATCCATCTGGTAGCTCACAAATTTTATTTCTCATGCCACGCCTCCCCAATAGCTCTATTATGCTAGGACGGCTTTCACCTTATTTACGAGCTCAGCAAACGCCGATTTGTCGTTTATAGCTAGCTCCGATAAAATCTTTCTGTCCAAAGATATGTTAGCCTTTGACAATCCATAAATAAACTGAGAATATTTAAGACCATATTCTCTCGCCGCAGCATTTATTCTAACAATCCAAAGTTCACGAAGATCTCTTCTGCGGTTTCGCCTATCTCTGTAGGCGTATTGCATCGCCTTTTCCAGTCTCTCTAGCGCAGAACGATAACATGTGCTTGAACGTCCTCTAAAACCTTTAGAAAGATTCAGCACTTTTTTATGGCGAGCGTGCGCCGTAACACCTCGTTTTACACGTGACATCTTTTTCTCTCCTATCTATAAGGCATATATTTAACGATGTTCAAAGCATCGGAAGCATTCAAAATCATTGTTCCTCTAGACTGTCTCTTCATTTTCTGAGGACGCTTTCTCAAATTATGCCGCTTATAAGCAGGCTGAGCTATAATCTTTCCGGAAGCAGTAAAAGCAAACCGCTTCTTCGCTGAACTCTTAGTCTTTAACTTGGGCACTTTTTCCTCCGTATAATCATAAAGCACTAGCGGGTATACCCAAAAGAACCAATAAACCAGGTTCTAACACCCAAAAATGCGACCAAAAACACTTGAGTTGCATACATAAAACAAGTCAAGCCCATATCTTATATCAAAAAAATCATCCAATTGAAAGAGATTGCGTGTATATATTCGTTTTTTATGATATCTTGACTCTTTGGGGTCACATAATTTAGGATCCATTATGCGGTGGTCTCTCACAATGCAAAAGGTAGTTATGTCATTAGAATCAAAAACCAGATTGGCCAAGAGAATCGCAGAAAGTGGATGCGCATCGCGACGAGAGGCAGAGAGATTGATAGAAAGTGGACGAGTTTCCGTGGATGGACAAGTCATAAATACTCCGGTATTCTTTGTTGATGAATCCAATGACATACGCGTCGATGGAGAATCGATTTCTACCAAATCCGAAGAAGTAATAATCTGGAAATTCCACAAACCGAAGGGCGTAATCACTACCAAAACAGATCCAAAAAATAGAAAGACAGTATTCGATTTTTTTGCCGACAAAATTGGCCGACTCCTATACATCGGTCGATTGGACTATAATTCCGAAGGATTGTTGCTGTTTACCAATAACGGAGACGTAGCACGGAAAATGGAACTTCCATCAACTGGGCTTTCTAGAACCTACCGCGCCAGAATTCTCGGAAAATTAACGGATGAATCCATACGAAAATTGGAAAAAGGCATAACCATAGATAAAATAAAGTACGGTCCAGTTGAAATACTCGTGGACAACAATGACGATTACAAGTCCGCCAATAGATGGATCAGCATAACAATATCAGAAGGAAAAAATCGCGAGGTACGAAAAATAATGGAGCACTTCGGATGTGCCGTAAATCGTCTAATCCGCGTATCATATGGCCCATTCCAATTGGGAAATCTTCATACTGGAAAAATAACGCGCGTCAAAAACAGCGAGACAAAAGCATTTCTAAAAAAGCTAGGCATTTGAATAGATTGCCTATTTGATAGTAAAAAAGAATGATAGCAAGCATAGAAACTTTAGCTGCTGCACTCCATTTTAAACAACTCAAGCTGACTATGTTACATTATAGTTTAAAATTTTCTTGTGTCAATAGTTATTTTTAAAATGTAAGCGCAAAATGAAATTTTAACGTTTCTTTGAAAATTATTCATCATCAGACCTGTTGCAAAAGCCGCCGTGAGCCGTTGATTATCAGGACTCTAAATTGGCCTACGCAACAGGTCAATCATTCTCATCATCAGTCTCATCATCATCCTCATCCAACCCCATTTCGTCCTCTATATCCTCAATATTTTTTTCCTCTTTCTCCTTCTCTCCATCATCTTTTCCGCTCTCTTTCTTTGGTTTGTCTGAGTTCTCTATTTCGAATTCCTTTTCCTTCAATAGGATCTTCATCTTTTCACAAGAAGGCGGAATGACAATTCGATGATCGCCAATGGAGTCGTAGCTCGCAAACAAAAATCCCTTAATTGGAGTTAGCTCGGTGGTATTGTGTTTTATTGGAATCCACGAACTTAATTTTTTCTCCGCTTTAATTTCCCATTTGAAAATTTTTATTTTATCTGGATGATCTTTCTTAAACTGCTCAGCATTGCGAAAATACTCCTTTGCAGACATTTTAGAAAGTTCGCCTGCAAGCTCTTGTTCATATGCTATTACCAGATGAAACTTTACTGCACCACGGTTATTCATATTCTCCTCGATTGAAAACATCACCTTTTTGAGGCTTAGCGTTTCTTCCGAAGAGACAGTCTCCTTAATGAGCGATAGTACAGGGTCTATGATAGCTCCCAAGGCAAAAGCAAACTCGTTTCTTAAAAGAATAATGATAAAAAATATAGCAGTAATTATACTTTGCTTCATTTGTTGTAGTCTTTCCTACCAAATAATAGATATAAAATCACAGTATTCGTTAAGAAATAGTTAGTGCGTACCGCACACGAGTGTCTTCTGCTTCGCTGCTAGCTTCTGGGCATACCGTCCAATTGTAAGTTACTTAAGGATGCACACAATATGATGCGCTCTTAAACCGGCCTCACTATAGTACACTGCTGTCATGCGCAACGACACGGGTGTCTTGCAAAAAATATCTCTTTATTCTTCTTTATACAAAATCTACCCACTACAAATACGATAATACTCTTTTGACAGATTTTTAATGATAAGCCAACCATATGCAACAGGTCTATTCTTTTGAAAAAGATAAAACATAATATGCATAAAAAATCATAAAAATATATTCGCATGTTATAAAAACACTTGTTTTTTATTTTTATTTCTGTATACACATAGTGTGTGCCGGGCAGGGCACTGATCCGGAGGGTTAAAGTCCCTCTGGCGCTCAGATGAGGAGCGCCATATCTGAAAGTGGGAGTAATGTCTCACTGGCCAGAGGAATCTGGAGGACAGGGTGTCCATC